>CAZIOF010000237.1:0-20871 GCA_964540745.1 uncultured Candidatus Marinamargulisbacteria bacterium | reverse complement strand
ATAAAGGCCTGGTCATCGGCGGATCGAAAACAGTTTTTTAAGGCCTATTTGATCGATTTAGTCGCACTGCTTCCACTATTTAGAATCTTTCGATTTTTTAGGCTCTTACGATTAGTTCGGTTGTTACATATTGTGAAGATCAATCGTTTAATCGATCAAGTCACGACACGATTAAACCTATTTTTGTCCAGTATTGAAAAACGGGTTAGTGAAACAATTATTGTGGGGTCGTTATTACTAATTGTTCTTCTTTTTGGAACTGTGGGGATACTGATTTTTGAACGAGGTGTTAATGATCAATTTAGCAGTGTAATGGATGGTTTTTGGTGGTCTATTGTAACATTAACAACTGTTGGATATGGCGATAAATTTCCAGTGACTACTGGTGGGCGATTCATGGCGATGTTTGTGATGGTTGTAGGTCTTGGTGTTTTTGCTTTATTGACCAGTTTAATTTCGACTTTTTTGATAGGAATCTATAAACGAGGGGAGAAAAAATCCATGTCTATTTCAGGTATTAAGAACCATCATATTATATGTGGTTGGAGTTCCAAAGGAAAAACTATTATTAAAGAGTTAAATCATCTCTACGAGGGGATAGAAGTTGTCCTTGTGTGTGACGCACTTGTGGATAATTTGCCAACAGGTGTTCACCTTTACAAGGGTGATTCTACCAGCCAAGAAAGCCTGGAAAAGGTTAATGTTGAAGCATCAAAGGCCGTTATTATTATCGGAGATTGTGGAAGTGGTCGTTCTCAACAAGATGCCGATGCAAGAACTGTATTAACGGCCTTAGCCATTCAACAGCTTCACCCAACAGTAGGTATATCAGCAGAAGTCTATTCTGAGCATAATGCACAGTTATTGGCTAAAATTGGGGTTAGAGATGTGATTTTATCGTCAAGTTATACAGGGAACTTATTAGCACAATCAGTAAAATACCCAGGTATGACAGAGGTCTTTTCTG
This sequence comes from uncultured Candidatus Marinamargulisbacteria bacterium, assembly GCA_964540745.1. Taxonomy (GTDB): domain Bacteria; phylum Margulisbacteria; class Marinamargulisbacteria; order JABIPA01; family JABIPA01; genus CAZIOF01. The sequence continues at coordinate 19,904 of CAZIOF010000237.1, read as the reverse complement.
AACTGCTTCAATCCACGCTTGGAAATAGTATTCTACAAGTCCCATGCCCCGATAACTTAGTGGAACGTGATTATCAAGAGTCTGTCATAGAACTATTGAGTACAGAGAATAAAGTGCTCATTGGTTTGTGTCGCGATAAGATCTATACTCTCAACCCAAAAGAGGCCATTAAACTTAAAAAAAGCGACAGTTTAGTTGTTGTGGGGTAGTCATAATAGCTTGACAAGTATGAAAAAAATGGTAAGCTCATTGTTCTAAAGAACATGAATTTAAATCAACTATTAATCACAATTAATCTAATCTAAGGGGAAGTAGGAATTAATATGGCAACAACTATGGTAGATAATAAACAAACTAAAGTCCTTCAATTTATGGAAAAGGTTCGTGAAGATAACCCTGGTCAAGTTGAATTTCACCAAGCTGTTCAAGAAGTGGCTGAGTCCGTATTGCCGTTTATCGATCAACATCCTCACTATGAAAAAGCACGTATACTAGAACGACTAACAGTTCCAGATCGAATTGTTATTTTTCGGGTCTGTTGGGAAGATGATAATGGTGTCCCACAAATTAATCGTGGTTACCGTGTCCAATTCAATAATGCCATTGGCCCCTATAAGGGAGGCCTTCGGTTCCATCCTAGTGTGAGCTTGGATACCTTTAAATTCTTGGGCTTTGAACAGGTATTTAAGAATAGTTTAACCACACTCCCAATGGGTGGTGCAAAAGGAGGTTCTGATTTCGACCCGAAGGGAAAATCAGATGGTGAGATTATGCGATTTTGTCAGGCGTTTATGACAGAGCTATATCGTCATATTGGTCCACGAGTAGATGTCCCTGCAGGCGATATTGGTGTGGGTGGGCGTGAAGTGAGCTATATGTTTGGTCAATACAAGCGTATCTGTAATAATTTCACAGGTGTTTTGACGGGCAAAGGGCTGTCTTTTGGTGGAAGTTTAATTCGAACAGAAGCCACCGGTTATGGGTGCGTCTATTTTGTACAAGAAATGCTTCAACAGCGTGGAGACTCGTTAGAAGATAAGGTTTGTGTCGTATCAGGATCAGGAAATGTGGCACAGTACACCGTTGAAAAGGTACTACAATTAGGTGGTAAAGTTGTAACGCTTTCAGATTCGTCAGGTTATCTCTATGATTCAAGCGGTCTGACAACTGAGAAGCTTGCGATCGTCAAAGAGTATAAAAACGTACGTCGTGCGCGGATTTCAGAGGTTGCTGCAGAGTTAGGTTGTGAATTTATTCCAAATGAGCGGCCATGGTCAGTGCCTTGCCAAATCGCCTTTCCATCAGCCACCCAAAATGAGTTAGATGAAAAAGATGCCAAGACCCTTGTTCAAAACGGATGTTTAGCTGTTGGAGAAGGCGCGAATATGCCAACCACAATGGCGGGCGTTAGACTCTTTGAGAGTGCAAAGGTCCTATTTGGCCCTAGTAAAGCAGCTAATGCAGGTGGCGTTGCCATTTCAGGGTTAGAGATGTCACAGAATAGCATGCGGCTCAATTGGACTAGAGATGAGGTTGAGGTTCGGCTTGTGGGAATTATGAAGGATATTCATGCCCAATGTGTTGAGTACGGCAGAGAAGGCGATTACGTAAACTACGTAAAGGGTGCTAATATTGCGGGCTTCATTAAAGTCGCAGATGCCATGCTGGCCTACGGTATTTTATAGTTAATAACTATCCCAGGGACCTCTGAAGCACGACATAGCTGCGTTAGAAGCCTGGACTCTAGTACTCAATGCAGCTCAGCTACACCTTCGCTCCTCACTAGAACTCGGCCTAGCTCTTCCGGGTTTCAGTGTATAGGTTATCGAAGTCGCGCTTTTAAGGGGTATGAGTTTAAATCATGTTGGATTTTAAGGTTCTAAATATCGAATATATTCTGCAGACTGATAAGTACCCAATAGGTAGTTATTATCCATATAAGAGGCGATGATCATCGAGACGAATGGCAAGCATTTCGGTGGATATAACCTCTCCCTTACTATTAAGGGTGACCTTATATAGCCCCTTGGAGTTTGAAAACTGATAGGTACCTGTGAGTTTTCCTTGTTCCCAAGTCCCCTCCAAAATCTCTTCTTTACCCATCTCTCCTAGATGGAAGGTGATACGACCCTGTCCGTGTGGAGTAGGGGAGCTTTCAGAATGAATGGCCTCACCTTCATAAAACCCTGCACCAGTTGCGGCTATTAAGCCCTCTATAACATCTTTATATAGTTATCGAAAAAAAGAATAAATAATTTTAAAAAATAGTATTAAAATGAAGTGTTTCTGACATCATGGTTTTTTGGAGCACGATAACTGGATTAAATGTTAGAAACGTAGGTTATAGGCGCACTATTAAGAATGTGACTATAAACACCTGGCTATGACCAAATCAGTGTTTAGTGGCGCACAATATGAGGATAATCAGTCCCCTAGAAAATAGTTCGATGATAACTATGGCGTGAAAACACTATTTTGGGTACCATAAGACGTATCCCAATTAAAAAGGAAGCTGTTTGTATTGGCGTTTATTATTTCAACTATCATTAATGTGAGTGTACGATGAAAGAAGCTGTTTTATTACTGCAATGCCATGATAAACCTGGTATTGTAGCTGGGTTGACCACAGCCTTGTATGGGCAGGGTGCCAATATTATTGAGGCACAGCAGTTTAGTACCGCAGAAGAAGATGGTCATTTCTTTTTTCGGATTCGGTTCAGTTATCATTCGTCATCTACCCATTTAAAGGATGTTAGGGATACAATTCAAGCCGTTCTAGAAACCTTCAGAGCGCGTTGGGAACTCTATTCATCTGAAAAGCGATTGCGGATGGGAATCTTGGTATCTAAGCCAGGACATTGTTTGGCAGATATCCTCTATCGGTGGCAGTCTAATGAACTAGAGGTTGAAATTCCTTTTGTATTAAGTAATCACAAGGATCACGAAGCCATGGTCCACCATTACGGGATTCCCTATCATTATATCCCTGCGTCCAGCAACGATAAAAAAGAAGGTGAAATTCTAAAGACCATAGGTGAGCGTGCTGATTTTTTAATATTGGCCCGGTATATGCAAATATTGAGTGCTGACTTTTTAAAGCGTTATCAACGACCCATTATTAATATCCACCATAGTTTTTTACCGTCGTTTAAAGGCGCAAATCCCTTTAAACGGGCCTTTGATCGCGGCGTTAAGGTAATTGGTGCCACTGCACATTTCGTGACGGAAGGGCTTGATGAAGGGCCCATTATTTCTCAGCAGGTAAGCCCCGTATCTCATCGTGATACGGTCCAGGATATTAAGCGCAAAAGTCGCAATCTAGAGACATTAGTGCTATCAGACGCAGTATCCAGCTTTACACAACATCGTGTGATGGAATTTGAAAATAAAACTATTATTCTTGATTAAAGCCGTCTATGCGACTAGTTTGAGGAAAGCATGTTTAGTGTGAAGAAATGATCTTTTTTAAAAAACGAGAAACGTGATTTTCCTTTTTAGATTTAACCTTACTAAGGGCTCTTGGCCGATCAAAGGGGTTCGTGATGAGAAGGTGCCGTCGCCGTTTTTTTGAGGATGATAGGTTAAAAATTTGGGAAATATTCTTGCCAGTGATGAGCCAACGTTTCGTTCTGAATTCAAGATGTGTTTCATGATCCTCCATATCATTCCCCGTTTTAACTTTAATAGAAGGGGCTTTATTCATCGCTAAAATTTGGGAAGGGTAGGCACTTCGGTAGCCTGTGAAAAGAAAACTAATCACACAGGCAAGTGTGGCAAAGGGTGCTAGACTTGTTCCAAAAAGCTCAACGGCCATAATAGTGGCAGCGATAGGCGTATTTGAAGTCCCGGATAGCATGGCCACAAGCCCTAATGCAGCAAAGATAACGGGATCTGCGCCTATAAACTGGCCAAAAAGCATGCCAGAGGTCGCCCCAATAAAAAATGTAGGGGTAACTAGCCCCCCGCTACCCCCACACCCAAGGGTAATTGCGGTAAAGAGAATCTTAATCAGAAAGGCCTACCAGACGATGCTGTGTCCGTGCAGAACGTTGTCAATAACATCAACTCCTAAGCCTAGATATTGGGTGGTTCCTAATAGAGCCGTCAAAAAAACTAAGCTAGCACCACCCAAAAAAGCTTTATAATGGGCCCTAATAGTCAATTTATTGAAAACTTTATTTGTAAGACGCATAGATTCAATAAACATAAACGAAATACCGCCAAAAAATAGGCCTGATAAGATAACCTTTAAAAGGAATCCAATAGATTGAATATTGCCTATAGCGATGGGGAAATAGTGGTAATCAATACCTAAATAGGTGGCCGTATAATAACTAATCATACCTGCAACAAAAGAGGGTAATAAAACATCGTAACGAATATTACCGACTATCAGGACTTCGACACCAAAGATAGCACCTGCTATAGGTGTCCCAAAGACAGCCGAAAAGCCGGCACTAATACCACAGATAACCAGTTTCTTTCGGTCGGATTCGCTAAATCTAAACAGGTTAGAAAAGATAGAGGCCAACCCAGCACCTATATGTGCGCTAGGCCCTTCTTTTCCTGCGGATCCACCAAAGACAAGGGTGATAATAGTGGTAACAAATTTAATGGGAACGACGACTGCATGGATAAGGCCATTATCTTTATGAACGGCTTCAATAACTCTTTCTGTACCATGTCCTTTTGCGTTGGGTGATAGTCGCGTAACAAGCACAGACGCGACTAAGGCCACAGGTAATAGGACATAATAATGCGAAAACTGCTGGGATGAATCTATTCCGTAATGAAGACATTTAAGAAAGAAAGAAGTGGAAATACCTACTAAAAGACCAATAATACTTGCTAGACTAATCCATTTAAAGATACTAAAGAATATAATGGATTCTTCTGTTAGAGCGAGCAATTGTTTTTTGTTTAAATGTTTCATTTAATATTACCAGTCAGGGGTATGGTCAAAAATTATATTGGTCCCAAATAAGCTTGATATTGGCGGTTACATGTCTAACTCAGTGGTATTCGAGACATGTCTTAATGATGATTCTTACATTATCTTTATTATCGTTAATATCCAATATTAAATTTCAAAATGCTAATCAACTGATTTATTTTAGCGTGACTTTCAATAAAATAAAGAGTTGATTGTAGAATAATCGTTACTCTTAGAAATGAGCTGATACAGTATTTCAAAAAAAAAGGATAGCGTCTAGAACGAATAGATTGGCAACCTTCACCAGCGATAGACTTTAGAGCGATTGAGACGCAATGCGTGCTGTTTGAGCAAGGACCGAGGCACCCACAAAAATTGCGTGGTTATGGACATGAAAATTAGAGTTATGAGCAGGAATATGCTCTTCTTTAGGGAGTCGTGATCCAATTCTTAAAAAACCACCTGGTATTTCTTTAAGATAAAAGGCAAAGTCTTCTGCGCCCATGTTAGGCTCTGGAAGATTGATAGCAGCAGACTTTCCAAGAATATCCTGAACAGCTTGGTCAGCAAAGGAAATATAAGGATCCTTATTAATAATAGCAGGGGATCCTTTGGTAATAGTTATCTTATGTTCAATACGATAGGCAGAGGACACGGATTTAAGCATATGTCGTAGTTCTTTATGAATCGATTCTCGAACCTGCTCATCAACTGATCGGATAGTTCCTAAGAGTGTGACTGTCTCTGGAATAATATTATGAGTATTTCCGGCCTGAATGCGTCCTATTGAAACGACAGAAGTATCATGTGGCGCAATTCGTCTAGACACAATAGTTTGAAATCCATTGATAAGGGCTGCTAGTCCTTGAATGGGACTATGTCCCTCTTGTGGTCTAGCGCCATGGGCTGATTTTCCTTTAAGTACGATAGAAAAGATATCTGAAGCGGCGGATATTGGCCCTTTATGGATAACCACTTTTGGGATAGCAAAACCTCTATCAGCATGAGCGCCATAAATAGCCTTAACGTGATCAAGTGCGCCTGATTTTAAAACTTCTTTTGCACCTTGAGCTATTTCTTCAGCAGGTTGAAGAACAATTAATACATCACCAGAAGCAGGTTGTTTTGATAAAAGTAATGCAGAACCAATAGCCCAACTTGCATGTGCATCGTGACCACAGGCGTGCATCACCCCTTTATTAACAGAGGCGTAGGATAGATTAGTTGTTTCTTGGATAGGTAGCGCATCAATGTCGCCACGAATAGCTATTTTAGGAGCACGAGGATGACGTCCCTTGATAGTAGCTACAAGGCCTGTTTTAGCGACTTTCTTTACATCCTTAATGCCCAGATCCCTAAGCGCTTTTTCTAAGCGGACTTGAGTTTTCTTTTCTTTAAATGAAAGTTCAGGGTAGCGATGTAAATCTTCACGTAAAGAAGTAAGCCAACGACGTTCTTTGGATGTAAACAGGGGGGTAAGTTGTTTTGGAAATGACATAAACGTTCCCTAACCTTTCATGGTAATAGTATACCATAATACAGCTACGTTAAGCTGATATGATCAATAGTTGTGTTATAAATCATATCCTCTTTAATCTGAATGCCTAAACCCACTTGCTCATATCTCACAACCATTGTGCCGTCTGTGGACATGGTCCATTCTGGTGATACAATATCCTCTTTCCAATACCGATTACTGGGTGAAATATCACCAGGAATAGAAAAATTAGGTAACGAAGCCAGCGCAACATTGTAGGCACGGCCTATGCCTGTTTCAAGCATGCCGCCACACCAGACAGGAATATAATGGTCCTTACAATAATCATGGATATCTAGAGATGGCCCTAAACCGCCTACACGGCCGGGCTTAATATTGATAATGTCACCACTTTTAAGCGTTACCATTTCTTTGGCCTTGTCTAAAGTTGTTATTGATTCATCAAGACAGATAGGCGTTTGAATTTCTTTTTGGAGTTGCGCATGGTGAATAATGTCATCCCAAGAAAAGGGCTGTTCAATCATAAGTAACTTCAAGGAATCAAACTGTTTAAGGTGTTCAATATCATTAAGTGTGTAGGCATTATTGGCATCAGCCATAAGAGGGATTGTATAGCCAAGTTCGTCACGTATGGCCTGTAAATAATGAATATCAGCTCCTGGTTTAATTTTGACCTTAATTTTTCTAAAACCTGTTTTTTGTGCCTCTTGAACAAGTGTCACTAGGGCTTTGGGAGAGTCTTGAATGCCAATAGAAATGCCTGTTTCAAGAGAGGGGCGAGTACCACCCAATATATTACTTAAAGAGGAGTTTCTTAAGGTTGCATAAAGACTCCAAATGCCCATTTCGACAGCGGCTTTGGCCATTAAGTTTCCACGAATAGAGTGATTGAGATATGGGATTATTTCACGGGGATGTTCAAACGAATGATTAAGAATGAGGGGCGCAATAGATCGTTCTATAAGTGACCAACAGGTATAGATAGTTTCGGGTAAATAGTTAGGGGTTGTCTTTGCGACACATTCGGACCATGTTTTAATCCCTGATTTATCGAATAGCTCTAAGAGTAAAACACGCTTTGTCGATATCCGACCAGACGATGTCTCAAAGGGTTCTTTAAGAGGCATATCAATTGTTCTTAAATCAATTCTATTGACGGTGATCACGATGAACTCCTTTTAAAAATATAGACGTAGTGTACGGAATGTGTATCTTTTAAGCAGTCAATAATGGTATATTCAGATTGAGAGAGTATCTGAAAAGCAGTTTTGATCTTGGATTGCCAATTATTAGCTTCTGATAGATTATCTTTTTTAAGGGATTGAATATCAATGGGGACCTTTAGTTTTACTAGTGATGGGGTCGTCTTGAGTGACGAAGAATCTATATAGTAAGGAAGATCTTCTAGTTTGAAAGGTGGTCTAGGAGGTTGAGAGGAAAGTGGCCATTTTACCAATAACCGATCTGTATGTAGATCTTGATGGAGGTCACTTGTTGAGCCTTCATAAAAATCAGTTAAATAATCAATGACCTGTACCCCGAGCTTATGGCAGTTAAAATAAGCGTTTCGGGATTCCAGGGGATCAAAGGACCATAGAATATAATTGACCTGTCGTTTATCACGACAGATATCTTTTTGTTTCAGTTTTAGGGATTGGCCAACTTTTAGGTTTTGGTAATCAGGATGAATAGCTAACCTGTAAGACCAGTGGACTGGCTCATTTTTCCAAATCCCGGGAAGACTAAAAAGAAACCCAATAAGTCTATCATTTACAAATGCACCAAGATTAAGCCCCCCAATAAGGGTATTTGCTTTCATTAAACTCAAAGGAATGAGTTGGGCGTTATCGCCCCAAACAAGCTGTTGAAGGTTACTTGCTTGAGAGAAATGAGTGGCATGGTTAAGTTCTTTGAAAGTAATGGATTGGAGAGACTTGTTAATTAATCTTCTAGTTTCAGTAGGGTCCAAGGATCTCATAGTTAGCTCCAATAAGGATGTAATCCAATGCAAACATGCCTAGCTTAGATCATGAAAAATCATAGTAGAGCAAGAGAGTATTATATCATAAGGCACGTATTTCAGCATGAAAAATAAGGTTATTACATTACACAAAGGTGATGTTTAGGTGCCTTTCATATACTTATAGATGGTAGGTGGCGTTAAAGATAGGTATTCACCCACAATTTTAACAGATCCACGCTTCATGAAATGGCCTTTTTCTTTTGCTAGGTGAATAAGTTCTATCTTCTGTTTCTTGTTTAAGGGTTGTTGTGACCACCCTTTTTCTTTAATCATTCGTTGAATATCATTGGTAATATCGGTATGAACGGATACAAAGGCAGACTCTTTCTCCGAAATATCCTCCTCAGTCATAGAGGGGATATCGATAATTTGATTAATAAAACCTCTAAGTGATTCAAAATAGTCAATATTCATGTTAACAGAAAAGGAACCTATGGTTTTATTCTTTTTATCACGTATGGGTATTGTCACAGACTTAAGTTTTTGACCGCTATCACTCGAACTTTCATAAGGTGTATGATCGTCTATAAGGGGGTTAATGGCTTTCTTGTAGCCAAATTCAGTAAATCTCCCACCTAGTTTTCGACCTGATATATGACCGTTATAAATAGCAATAATGGATTTCTTTGGCGTACTGAAATCATGAACAACAGTTTCAACAAAGGGAGATAATAAATGGCCAATGGCTTTGGCTACACGTTTATATTCATCAAAAAGTTGGTTGTTTGTCATAATCGTCACCTCGAGGAATTGAGTATCGAATATACACACTTAAGTGTAGCAAATAATGTGTGAATTTGTCTGGTGCTTTGTCTTAAATAGGCGTTAGTGAGACTAATAAAGTAAAAAAGGTTAGTTTATTGTGTTATTTGACGATGGATTGATTTGATATTTTTAGTAACTGGTTTTGGTAATCCCTTTGATTCAAGAAGATAGGCACCTAAACTAACGGCTATGAGAAGTGTAATGATATAAGGGACAATTTTCTTTGCTTGGTGAGTTTGATACATAAATTAGTGTCCTTTCCTTATGTTAATCTTCTTATTATTTAATTGTCGTAAGAAATAAAAAAAAAATTCAGAATGATTTAGATCCTGATTTGAAAGGAGTAGAAAAAGGCGATTATTTATTGTTTGGCGATTATTCAAAAGATTATTTTAATTGTATGGTGAAGAGGCTTAGGTAACCGTTTTGTATCAAAAATAGAGTATCCGAAACATACCAAAATAAGGAGAGATAGGATATATGGGTAATTGTTTTTACTTGTTGAGCAGGCAACATAATAATCTCCATTATTGTATGATTACTATTGATGGATTGTCGTAATGAAAGTTAGTGGATTTCATGTTTTCTTTTCAGAATAAGTGAAAGTCAGTATAGACGTCTATAATAGAGCAGATCGGAAAGATGATGGCATGTAGGAGATGCTAATCCGAGATATGTGGTGTAAAAAGATTGGAAATCACTTCTTTTTTTACCTTTATTTTATTTGATTTCAAGAGTTATTGAGAAGACAAGAGATCAGGAAAGTGGTCATGACTAAAACAAATTTTAAGTTGGGTCTTCCTCTACCTTAGGTCTGTGGGTTAAAATATGATTATGACAACCGGAAGAAACATAACAACCCAGTTTGATGAGTATATAAACGACCCACGGGTTGTAGAAGCAAAGGCTACCCTTAAAAAGGTGCTTCTAGAGTATCAGTCACGTTTGTCTGGACCAACACCATCACATCCGGAACTTCGAGAAGACTATCAAAATAAATTGATATCCTTTGGTAAACATCGTGGTGGTAATTTGATATTTCCCTATATTGGTAGTGGTTTAGGAAAGGGGGCTCTTGTTGAACTTGCGGATGGAAGTGTGAAATACGACTTTATATCAGGCATTGGTGTTCACTGGGGGCATAGCTTACCAGATATAGTGGATGCCTCTCTTAATGCAGCGCTTCAAGATGTAGTTATGCAAGGTAATCTTCAACAGAATATGGGGAGTCTTAACTTATCTGACTGCTTAGTCACTGCTTCCAAACTCGATCACTGTTTTTTATCGTCTTCTGGAGCCATGGCCAATGAAAATGCGGTTAAAATAATATTTCAAAAAAAGTCACCGGCGACCCGTCTTTTTGCTTTTGAGCGTTGTTTTATGGGGCGAACATTATTAATGTCATCGATTAGTGATAAACCAGGTTTGAGAGAGGGATTACCCCGTGCATGCCAAGTAGATTATGTGCCTTTTTATGACGATGAAAGACCTGATGAAAGTACCCAAGAGGCAGTCGCTTTTATAACCCAACAGATAGCACGATTTCCAAAGGCTCATGCCGGTATGTGTATGGAACTGATACAAGGCGAAGGGGGCTACTATCCCGGATCGCAGGCGTTTTTTAAGGCCATTATTAAGGTTCTTAAAGATGCTGATATTAAGGTCCTTGTTGATGAAATACAGACCTTTGGTCGAACGCCCTCGTTATTTGCATTTCAAGACTTTGGTTTAGAAGGACTTATTGATGTGGTAACCATCGGTAAATTAGGTCAAGTATGTGCGACCTTGTATACATCAGAGATGGCACCCAATTCAGGTTTATTGAGTCAGACCTATACATCGAGTACATCAGCCATAGAGAGTTCCCTAGTTATTATTAAAAGTTTATTAAATGATGGTTATCTTGGGCCCAATGGTAAAATTCAAACCTATCATAGGCATTTTGTGTCAGGGCTAAAAACACTTCATGATCGTTATCCAGATGAGATTGACGGCCCTTATGGTTATGGTGTTATGGTAGCATTTACCCCCTTTAAAGGGGATAAAGAGCGCGTTACACAATTGATGCATGTGATGTTTGAGAAGGGGGTTATGTGTTTTATTGCCGGGGGAAAAACACCTCGATTACGATTTTTAATGCCAATGGGTGGTGTGAAAAAGGCTGATATAGATACTGTTTTAGAGCTTATTGAAGCATCTCTTCTTGAGTGCCGTCCATAATGGTCATACGCCCTATCGGCAATTCTGACCTAAACTCCTTATTTGAATTGATTCAAAGTGCACAACCAGGCCTAACGTCTTTGCCTAAGGATAAAGCGCTTTTAGATAATCTCATTCAACGGTCATTATCATCTTTTCACACCAATGGTGTTCCATCCGATCCTCTCTACTTTTTTGTTTTAGAAGATCACGTGACTAAGGCTATAGTGGGGTCGGCCTGCATCTATCCACAAATCGGTGTTAAGAGACCTTTTTATTCATTTGAAATCAAAGAAATTAAAAAGGTGTCTGAGTCTCTTTCAACAAGCAAAGACTTTCGATTACTGACGCTCTACACAACGGTAAATGGGCCTTCTGAAATAGGAGGTCTTTATCTATCGCCTTCGTGTAGAGGCCAGGGGCTGGGTCGGTTTTTATCCTTAGCACGGTTTTTATTTATGGCAGCATTTCCTCAGTATTTTCAAAAAGAAGTGATTGCAGAAATGAGAGGTTTTTGTTGTCACGAAGGAAGAAGCCCGTTTTGGACCCATGTGGGACGACAATTTTTTGATATGAGTTTTAAAGAAGCGGACCTAATGAGTAGCCGTGACCATCAATTTATTGAAGATCTTGTGCCACGATATCCCATCTATGTCCATTTACTGCCATTTGAGGCACAGGAGGCTATTGGCGCCTCACATCCAAATACCCAACCAGCTATTTCCTTATTGAAAAATGAAGGCTTTAAGCAGACCTCACATATCGATATTTTTGATGGTGGACCAAAGCTTATTTGTCCGATTGATAATATTCGATTGATTAGAGAGTCACATCACGTTGTTGTTACTGAATTGAATGAGGACATTGGGGCTGATGATACGGTATATCTCATAGCAAATAAAGAATTTGGAGGGTTTCGGGTTGTTCAATCTGTTGTAAGACAATTGGGAGATGGACAGGTTTCCTTGACACCAGCTATTGCAACTAAACTAGGTGCGTGTGTGGGTGATTCGCTTATTATATCTCCTTTGTACGTAGGGAAGCGATAGGAAGGTGTATGAAAAGGGGTAACTATATTAACGGCGAATGGGTAAGGGGAGAAGGCGAGGCCTTTGAATCGCGGGATCCGTTTACTAATGGTGTTATTTGGAAAGGCGAGAGGGTCTCCTCTCAGCAATTAAAACGTGCCACAGAGGCTGCACAGGAGTCGTTAGTCACATGGTCGTCATTACCCCTTGAAGAACGTTTAGCGCCTATACAGCGTTATGGGGAAATTTTAAGTGATAGTGACCATGCCATGGCCCAACTCATCTCAGAGGAGGCAGGAAAGCCGTTATGGGAATCGCTTATTGAGGTAAAGGGAATGGTGAATAAAATTACCATTTCTATCCAATCATATAGTGATCGGTGTAGAGAATTAAGTCTGGAATTTCCAGGTAAACGGTCATTAACACGTCATCGACCTCATGGCGTAATGGCTGTTTTGGGGCCCTACAATTTTCCAGGTCACTTACCAAATGGGCATATTGTTCCTGCGTTAATTGCAGGAAATACTATTGTATTTAAGCCGAGCCCATACACCCCACAGGTAGCCGCATTTATGGTAGATTGTTGGGATAAGGCAGGGTTACCTGCAGGGGCCTTAAATTTAGTACAAGGATCTGGGGCGATAGGGGAGTCTTTGGCCATCTCATCAGATGTTCAGGGCGTCTTGTTTACGGGAAGTTTTGGTGTGGGGAGTCGTTTGGCCACCTTATTGGCCAGTCAACCGAATAAGCTATTAGCCTTAGAAATGGGGGGTAACAATCCTCTTATTGTAAGTAATTTTGATGATGAATGGGCAGCTTGTTATACAATTATTCAGTCAGCTTATCTCACATCAGGGCAGCGGTGCACAGCGGCACGACGGTTGATACTGATTGAATCACATGAAACAGAATCCTTATTAAAGCGTTTAATTGGCATAATACCTCAAATTCGGAGCGGACATTATTCCGAGAGTCCAGAGCCATTTATGGGGCCAGTGATATCTCAGGAGAGTGCAACAACGTTATTAACAGAACAAGACGCGTTAATCCATCTAGGAGCCATTCCACTTTGTCCTATGGTGAAAAACCACAAAAGTAAAGCCCTTTTAACGCCTGGGCTTTTAGACGTGACGGCCATTGATCGTAATGATAATGAGCTTTTTGGGCCTCTTCTTCAGGTTGTTAAGGTTTCTAATCTAGAAGAGGCCATTAACGAAGCAAATCAAACAGAATACGGACTTTCTAGTAGTATTTTGACTCGGGATCGGGCCGAATATGACGATTTTTATTCACAGTCAAGAGCAGGTCTCATTAATTGGAACTTACCTACAAATGGGGCGTCTAGTTCAGCGCCATTTGGTGGGACAGGTAAAAGCGGTAATTTTAGACCCAGTGCCTATTATGCAGCGGATTATTGTGCGTATCCTGTTGCCTCATTACTTTGTGAGTCGATAATCAAGCCCAAAACCCTGCTTCCAGGCTTACCAGATATAGCCTAATACGATGACGGTATATCAGGAACTAAATTGTGATGGATTGGTAGGTCCCTTCCACCATTTTGGTGGGCATAGCTTGGGCAATATTGCCTCCAAAAAACATCAATTGATGCCTTCTAGCCCTAAAAAAGCAGCACTTCAAGGTCTTGAAAAAATGAAGCTATTAATGGATTTAGGGGTACCTCAGTTGATTATGCCACCGCAGGAACGCCCCTTGCTTCACGTCTTACATGATAGGGGGTATCGTGGGTCTCTTTCGGATCGTTTAGACAAGGCTTATAGCGATAACCTATTACCACAGCTTTATTCGTCCTCGTCTATGTGGGCTGCGAATGCGGCCACACAAACACCTTCCTTAGATACGAATGATGGGTTGATGCATATAACGCCTGCCAATCTTAGTTCAAATGTTCATCGGTGTTATGAAACGTCCCAAACAGAGCGCTATTTGAACTTTCTTTTCCATGACAAGGCCTTATTTCGTGTTCATCCGCCACTTACCAAAACGTACCCAGATGAAGGTGCTGCAAATCACACACGGTTTTGCTCATCTTTTTCAAAACAGGGTCTCCATTTATTTGTTTATGGGAAAGAACATGGCGCTGATTTATCTAAAGGGCTATTTCCTGCACGTCACGTTTCAGATGCAAGTCAATTAATCATCACTAATCATCACCTTAAACCTGGGAATACTATTTTAATACAGCAATCTCATGCGGCTATTCAAGCGGGTGTGTTTCATAATGATGTGATTGCCGTAGGGCATCAGGACTTTTTTCTTTACCATGAACAAGCTTTTCAGGGCAGTGATATCATCCATTCATTAAAACGTATCTTTAATAAGGTGTGTAATTCAGACTTACATTGTTATGTGGTCCCCAAAGAACAACTATCCTTAGATGAGGCTGTCTCTTCATATATATTTAATTCTCAGATTATTTCCTGTGGAAAAGAGATGGTAATGATTATTCCTGAAGCCTGCAAAGACTATCCAAACGCATTACGCCTTTGCCAGTCATTAGAATCTGGGAAATGGCCTATTAAGAAAGTACATTTTGTCTCTCTTGATGAAAGCATGAAAAATGGGGGTGGTCCTGCATGTCTAAGATTGAGATTAGTATTAAATCAAGATGAAATTGAAGCCCTTCCCAAATCGTTGTTTTTGACAGAGATGAGATATGTTCAATTAAAGAAGTGGATTAAAGATCATTATCGCGACATATTGGTGCCCAATGATTTTAGGGACCCAGGGTTTATTAGTGAGATATATAGTGCGTTAGAGGCACTCACCCAACTTCTGGAATTAGGCTCAGATTATTACACTTTCCAAGAAAAGATACTAGAATAATAAATTGAATTTAGAATGTTTAATTAATCTTAAAAAAGGTATCACTAATAGGTTTGCTTTACTGTTATTATTGTGGTGTTTTTTAATGAAATGATAAAATTTAAATAACAACCAGTTCAAACGGAGTTCCAGATGAATCTGAAAACAAACAAAGTAGCTTTCCAGTGTATACTTATATGTTTATCTTGTTTTGAGTGGAATACCATATACACAAGAGGGTAACAGCATTGCCCCTGTTCTCGAGCCTGTAATGACAATTGAAGAATTGACGGTAGCTTCTGAAAAAGGAGATGTAGGGGTGTCTTTCCGCCTCTTGGACTACTATTAGAGTGCAAAAGAAAATGAGATAGATCACGCTATAAGTTACGTCTACCTTATTGGAATGTCCAAAAAAATATTGAAATGGCAACGAACTTTCAAAATAAAAGAGGGCTTAATGAGGGTGCATTGCAGGTGCCTCATATTTTCGATAAGAGTATTAAGAACAATGAATCTAACGGCCATTATTGGAAAGGTGTTTGCTATCGATATGGCTATGGCACTGACATTGATATGAATAAATCACTCTTTTTCTTTGGAGAAAGCGCTGCCAGAGGATCCATTATGACGCGCTACGAACTTGGGTTAATAAACTACCATGGCTTTGGTCAAATAAAAGAGCAGGCAGAAGTCCATAAATATTTGATTGCATTCATTTTATCCCTACGTATTTGGGAGTAATTATCCTGAAACAGGGCTTTTGAGTTATTTGAAGAACCTTAGCGAGGATCTATCCTCTTCAGCGATTAAACAGAACAAGACACTTTTTGATAACTATATTCAGAGTTTTTCTAAACTTATATCAAGGTAATTTATTGAAATGAATAGATACATGCTGCTTATTATAGCGAATCTAGTACTCTGTAAACCATTTTATTAGATGCTATATCGTTGAAAATCTTTGAGAGGATCTGGACAAATTTGGGGAGGTTATCCAAGCTTTCTACCTGACCATTCTTGACTAACAATTCAGTATCAAAGGTGTAGGCTTAGTGAATCTCTCCTTCAGGTTTATGAATAAGGATATCCACAAATTCTTTATTAACAATAAAGTTACAGGTCATGCCGTCTATGGCGTTATCTGACATAAATTCCATGTTCTCTCCGTCACATTGTGAGAGAAATGTGTAAACTTCGCTTTTCATGATCTGTTTAAGTTGATTGATTTTGTCCGATACGGGTGCTTTTTTCTTCTTTTTTCGATTTTTCATTTGTTTTGTAGAGGCATCTTTTTTCTTCTTTGCTTTATGTGCTATAGACTGAATATCATCTTTGTTTAGTTGATTAATGGGAATGGATTTCATACTGAGACTCCTTTGTTTTTGTAACTTATTTATTCCCATAAAAAATACTAACTAAACATTTTATGTGACTATTAAGGTACACAGATCGTTCCTAGCCATCTATAATAAAATACCTGATATGAAAAGTGTTTTTAATATTAAATACGCTTAAAAAATATAAAAGTAATTATAGTTATTAGACCTAAGTAAATCGCCGTTCTAAATTAATGGGTTCCTATATATCTTGCTTATCTAGGTTTCGATATGCTTAAAGAGCTGTGTGTTGCAAGGCGTATAGGTAAACAAAAAATATATAAAAGAACTACGATATTATGACATTGTGTGTAAAGGGATAGTTATTATGCAAAGAGCAATTGGCTTGTTAGAACGAGGACCATTAAATAGATGCTTACGACGAGGAGAGCGGCACTTTTCAAAGAATCTTGCCATAAAAGATCGATTTCCAGATATATATCCTTTACCTAAAGTAAAAACTGATTATGCTCATGTACGTTATTATTTACCATTAAACCCCTATGAGGAACTTTGGTTAAATCGTAATATTATCCAAGAGTTAAATCCAATACCTTAGTCACAACGGATTGAACTCCTTAAGGCCCCTTTATCTCTATCCATCATGTATATGGAGGGTGTTACACGAACACGAAATACTGGAAATCTATTTTTGCTAACACGGCGAGCACCTAATACCCAAGAGAGAGTACGGCATTTATTGAAACGATATAATAGCTCTAATCCAGAAAGTGTGAGTCGTGAATTAGTGAGCTATCCGATTGCCAAACTACTAGGCCAAAGTCAACATTTTCTTCCTATTCAGTTACTGCCTGACCAGACAAGGGGAGTTATTGGGTTTGTCGTCGTTATGTTGAAGGTGTGCCGGCAGATATGATATTAGATAATCCTCAAGCTTTTTCTTATTTGAGTGATAAGACGATGGCTCGATTATTCTTTTTGAATAAATTCATGGGATTAACGGACTGTTTTCCAGATAATTACGTCCAAGTATTAAACCATATATTAGATCTAGGTCCAGAGTCAGTGCGTGAATTAACGAATATTCAAGACCCGAAGCCGAGTTATTTGACTGATCAGTTGAAAATTATAGATACGGAGCAGTCTTTTTCAACGAAAAGAAATGAATTTGGAAGTTGTTTGTTTACTAGGGAGCAGCAGGTTATGCAACCAAATCCAGAGCGTTTGCCCTATATCTTTTTGTATCATACGAAGGATGCCATGTTGACGTTTTTAAAAATGAAATATTTTCAAGACTGTAAGGATAAAGATATTGAGATTACACCTGAAGTTGCTGAAAAAATATATCATACTATTTTGTCAACCCCGATAGATGCAAGCTTGGTTGAAAATGCAATCAATCGTATTGATGACATGAATGAGTTACTAATATTCTATCGAGTCTATTCAGAAAAAGATTTAGAGGCAAAACAAAATCATCAGCTCTGGTCAGAAGGGATTAAACGTTTTTCGGAAAAGTTTGGATCTAATAAGCTAATGATACGTCATCTGCTCAGTGGCGAACTATAGGTTAAACAGCGAAAGAACGGTTAAGAGCACTAATCAGTGCTCGAATAGAAGCCTTAGTAATACTGGGGTCGATCCCAACACCAAAAATAGGGAGGGTTTTTGGGCGTTCAATTTGAACATAGGCAATCGCATTCGATTGAGATCCTGCTTCTAATGAATGTTCGGAATAGAGACAGATTTTAAACTCGCCAATAAGAGGGTTTAAAGCATGTTTTGCCGCATCAATAGGCCCATTACCGTTGCCAGATAATTCTGTTTCATTACCATTATAGATAAGTGTTAATTGGCAGTCAGTGGAATCTGAATTATCTTTAGTTTTTGATGAAAACTGAATGAACTCTAGGGGAGCCTTAGTCATGAGATAGGCTTCTTCAAAGACTTTCCAAATGGTCTTAGATGAGAGTTCAGTCCCATGACGGTCTGCATAGGATTGAATAAGATGTCCAAATTCGGGGTGCATGAGTTTTGGAAGCTGACAGCGGTACTCAGATTCCATAATATAAGCCACGCCGCCCTTTCCAGATTGGCTATTGATCCGAATAATAGCCTCATAGGTACGACCTAAATCACTTGGATCGATGGGAAGATAAGGCACTTCCCATTTGTCCTGCCCCGTTTCTTTTTGATAAGTAAATCCTTTACTAATAGCATCTTGATGAGAGCCTGAAAAGGCTGTGTAGACTAGCTCACCACTGTAGGGATGTCGTGGAGGAATTGGCATTTTAGTACAAGCTTCAGAGGTTTTTTCGATATGATTAAGATCACTTATATCCAGTTCAGGATCAATCCCCTGGGTATATAGATTTAAGGCAAGGGTGACAATATCCACATTACCTGTTCGTTCACCATTTCCAAAGAGGGTACCTTCTACTCTATCTGCGCCAGCCATGAGACCTAGTTCGGTTGCAGCAACGCCAGTACCTCTGTCATTATGTGTATGGAGGCTCAATTGGAACGCGTCACGATGTTTAACGTTTGTATGAAACCACTCAATTTGGTCTGCATAAATATTGGGTGTGGAGAGTTCGACTGTAGCAGGTAAATTAATAATTAATGGATTTCCAACACCCCATTCTTCTATGACAGCTTCGCATATCTCTTTGGCAAAGGAGAGTTCGGTCCCCGTAAAGCTTTCGGGCGAATATTCTAGGGTAATATTAGAGAGTCTGTATTCTTTAATATAGGTTTTACACCATTTAACACCGTTTAATGCGATATCAATGATCTCTTCCTTCGATTTTTTAAAGACCATTTTTCGTTGGGCTACGGAGGTTGAATTGTAGAGATGTAAAATTGCTTTTTCTGTACCGATAAGGGATTTACAAGTTTTTTTGATAAGGTGTTCGCGTGATTGTGTTAAGACCTGAACACTCACGTCTTTTGGTATAAGATCATGAGTGATTAAGTAACGAAGAAAATCATGCTCAACAGCAGCGGCTGAAGGAAAACCTACTTCAATTTCTTTAAACCCAATGGTTGTAAGGAGCTCGAATAATGTTAATTTTTGTTGTAAATCCATGGGGATAACAAGGGCTTGATTCCCATCTCTAAGATCAACACTGCACCATTGGGGTGCCTTGGTAATGGTGTTGTTTGGCCAGTTGCGTTGTGGTAAATCTATAGGGGGGTAAGGCCGATATTTAGAGACATTTTTGCTTAAGGATGAGGGAGGATACTTTTTGTTCGAAAGGGTTGTTTTGGACTGATCCTGATTCATAGTGCTTGAAAT
>CAZIOF010000236.1:0-4384 GCA_964540745.1 uncultured Candidatus Marinamargulisbacteria bacterium | reverse complement strand
GTGGGATATGGGCGCCTAAAACAGTCCTGAGCAGGGTACAGAAAGTGTGTCATAATCGATTGTTTATGAGACAGATCAAATCCGATGGAAGACTATTCTGTTGCCCCGGCTTCTAGGAGCGCTTGTGCTATTTCTGTATGTCTGTATTCTGCCGCCACATGCAGTGGGGTTTTGCCTTTATAATAACCGGAAGTGCGGGTAGCATCCACCTCGGCCCCGGCCGCTATGAGTGCTTGAACAGTTTCTAGTCTTCCTGCTTCTACCGCACAAAGTAGTGGGGTCCTGTCTTATTAGTAGGCTTCACATCGGCCCCGGCGGTTAGGAGTGCTATCAATAACCTATACCCATTTTCACCCATTCTTAAATCTGAGCCCTAACCTAATGTCCGCTGTTTCTCGATAGGCCTATAGATAGTAGAGCGGCTCATATCGAGAGAAGAGGCAATCTATTACGAGGATATTAGCCTTAAATATAAGAGCCGCCTGCATGATGTACGGTGCCTGCGAGACCATAGAAGAGGGTTACAGTCGGTGCTTTAAGACGATTTTAGACGGACGCGTGTTAGAAGCGCTTTACCGATATAAAGACCTAAGCCAGTCATTCTAATAAGGCACCGCCTTTAGCCCAATTTGTTCGAGGGACTTCATCAAAGACAATATAGGTGGCAGATTCAGGTTTCCCTGCGATCCGTTTTAGTGTGTCCGTGATCTCAGTGGTGATGGCTTGCTTTTGGTCATGGCTTAAGTTGCCTGCAACTTTAACATTTACAAATGGCATAAGAGTATCTCCTTTAGTGGTTAGAGTGATGAGAGTGCGTCATCGGTGGTATCAAAGAGTTTGAAGAGCTGGCTAAAGCCTGCCACATCAAACACCTCACGAATAGAGGCCGATAAATGAGCGATTAAAAGTGACCCATTATGAGGACTCAACCGCTTCTGTGCCATAATCAGGACTCGTAACCCGGCACTACTCATAAAACGAAGCTGTTTAAAGTCTAAGATGATATGTGTGTCGCCTTGGTTAATGGGGTCAAATAGGGCTTTTTGGAAATCCTGGCTGCTGAGTGTATCAATTTTTCCTGATACTTCAAGTATCGTTGTGGTATCTTCTTTTCGTGTAATAATATCCAATGATTACTCCCTCTGTTTATATAATATCAAACTATTCATGTTATGGTCATAACTGTAATAAATCCTTGTCATGAGCGACCGAACAAGGTGGATCCCAAGCCCACCGATAGGGACTTTGTCCACATGGTCATGGGGTGTGGGCGCTACTTGATCGAGAGGATTAAAAGCCTGGCCATTATCTTGAACTTGGGCAATCAAGTGTTCGGTAGTACAACCTAGCGTTAACTGGATATGGGAAAGGGGGCTATTAGACAGACGATGCGTTATCGTATTAGTGATGAGTTCCTCTAGGGATAGAAGGAGGTCGTGAGACTCTTTTTGTGAGAGCTTATGTAGAGTGCCAAAGGCCGCCACATGGTCATGAAGGGATGTGAGGGCCTCTAGCTCAGCAGGGAGCTGGAGAGTATGGACCTGTGGTGAGTCTGAGGGCGCATAGGTAAGACATAACATGGTGGTGTCATCAGATAGAGGGTAGCCTTGGGTAAAGTCGTCCAGTTGTGCACGTAAGATAGCGATTAGAAAAGAAGGGGTCAATAACGGGCTTTGATGCAGGCTATGTTTCAGTGACTCTTCGCCAAAAAGGGTGTCAGAAGGGGTCATGGCTTCCGTAACACCGTCTGTAAAACAAAAGAGTGTATCGCCTCTTTTAAGTGTGCGCTGTTGATTCTGGTAGGTGAACGAAGGCTCAATCCCGAGTGCCACCCCAGAGGTGAGTGGCAATGGGGTTACGTCTGCGTTGCGTGAGGAAACAAAGGGTGCAGGGTGCCCCCCCTAGCGAATAGATAAGCTCACCAGACTCCAGATCGAGGATGCCATAAAAGACGGTGACGAAGAGGGCCTCGTTATTATATTGGGATAACCCTTTATTCACATGTGCTAAAATAAGACTAGGGTCGGATAGGGTGGTAGCCGCTGATCGTAAGAGACTGATCGTAATGGCCATAAATAACGCAGCCGGCACACCTTTGTCAGACACATCTCCGATAATGAGATGGCGCTTGTTATCCTGCAAGGTGTAGTCAAAGAAATCGTCGCCCACGTCACGTGCAGGTTCGATAAAGCCTTGTAGCGAAAACCTTGTTTCCTTGGGTGTATTAGGTGACACAGGCGGTAGTATGGCCATTTGAATAGACTAACCTACTTTAAGTTCGCTGGCCGTTTTTCGAATATTGTCGATAGAGGTCATTAAGGTGAATTCTAGATGAATAAAGGCCTGGGTTAAGGCATAGAGTTCGCCCTGTTTGTTTGATGAGGGTTCAAGAGACTTAAAGTACACCTTTTATTAGAGCCATATAAAGAGGGTTTATGAGATGTTAAGTCGATAAAAATGTTGCTCAATACATTATAGAATAATACGATAACAAGCATTCGGCTATTGACTATAGCCCATTCTCTAGAAGATGAGCCCTATATTGTGGATTAAAGAGGATGATAAAACAGGATTTAGGATTAGTTGGTAATAAAGTCCGGAGATTAGAGTGTTTAGTTGCAGACACCTTAGCGAATAAGGCAGAGGGATGATTTATTCAGGCTTAACGTTAGTTACGTTAAACCCTGTCTCTTGGACAGCTTGACGAATGCGATCAGCTGTTAAAGCTTTTGAATTATATCGAATAAGAGCCTGACCCTCTTCGACACTTATAGTGCATTGATTAACACCATTTAACGACGATAAATGAGCACTGATAGACTCTGAACATGTCTCACAGTGAATACCTTCAATCGTTAATTGAATCGTTTTTGTTGACGATAAAAAAGGTGGTACCTCAAGCAACCACCAGCCTAAAAAGGCAAGGCATAAGACAGAGATAAAAAAGATAGTTATAGATTTCATAGATAACTGTATAGATGGAGCGGGAGACGAGATTCGAACTCGCGACCACCAGTTTGGAAGACTAGTGCTCTACCAACTGAGCTACTCCCGCTTTAGAAAGAACAGTTTAATATAATCTTTAACCCCAGTCTACTGGTAATCTCTAGGAATTTTTAACAAGCTCGGCTAAAGCACGCCGTAATTTACGACGTTCAAGAAAATGATCCAACTGCCTGGGATATTGAGAGGGTGAGAATATTAATAAGCCTTCAATTTTAGATAGCTTAGGAAGAGTGCTTAATAGACGGAGAGATTTAAAGGGCTTTTCTAGTTCTGAATAACGTTGAGCAATAGATAGTTGTGTAGATGTCCAAGAATGTTCAGGATGGGTTTTGATAAGATGTTCTAATTGAGAAAGTCGTTGAGTGGCACCTTTGGGGTCATTTGCCTTTCGGTAATGAGTAATAAGGTTAAGTGTTAATGCGACTTTTTTTGTAATATCAGTAATAGACTTTAATGGGTTTGAAGCTAAATTTAAGGTTTCAATGATAAGGGCATTCTTTGATGGAGGAAGGGTGTTTGCCATATGAAAATAACCATTTATTTGTAGAAGGGGAATGTCTATCATTTGAATGGTTTTAATGGCTTCATCATAGGATTGTTGAGTGAGATAATAATCTGAAAGTTCAAGCAATAAGGAATTTAACGTATCTCGATCAGGAAAAGACTTAAGTAGTGGGTAAAGTTTTCTGAAAGAGACCTGGGTCGCATAGTCTAAAATATAGGGTGGTAGTGCTGAAAGACGTTCTTGGCCATCGAGTTGATTTAATCGAAGTTGCGCATGATGAGGCTGATTGCTTGTACTAAGTGCTTTCCCAAGAATGCTAAGGCAGTCTAATCGAGAAGTCCCAGACGTGGCGGTTGATATAAGACTAAATGCGTCATCAATATCACCTTGGCTGCATAAAAAAAGAATAATGTCTTTAATGGTTTCTATCCGAATCGTGTCTGAATCAATAGTGTTTAATAATTGTTTCATTTCATTAAGTTGACCAGCAATCACAAAACCAAGTGCTAAAGCCCCTTTAGCAGATTCTAGGGCAACAGGGTTTGTAATCGTATTGTAGAGTCGATCAGCTTCACTAAAATCGAACTGTAGAACCAGTGCTTTAATAAATTCGACAGTTAATACATCATTTGTCTGGTTCTTTTGAAGATCCGAAAAAAGTGCGATAGCATTATCTAAATGATGATTTGAAATAGCATGGCGGATTAAATATTTTAGGATGAGTTGTTTTTCAGAGGGGTCAATGGGTTGAGAGAGTTGTTGTGTCAATAATTGAAAGCCTGCATCTGAGTTCATAATGACTGGCATGATTGTTTCAAGCTAGTGATGCTTAAGTGTTGAATCTGTAATTAATTTTTCCAATTCAAGGCTTTC
>CAZIOF010000235.1:0-3717 GCA_964540745.1 uncultured Candidatus Marinamargulisbacteria bacterium | reverse complement strand
ATTGCGCTTAAACAGTTCAAATTGTATATCGGCTATGGTTTCACCTATTAACATTAGTATTAATAATAAAATGATACATACATGTATCCATGAGATCGTGTTTGGAAGACCCTTATAGATAGGATATAACACAAAACAAAGGCCTAATTGTACCGCTGCCTGCATATAAAAGTGGCTTACGGACCGTAAGATTTTTTTATTAGGCCATTTATCCATGATTGTGAGGTACCGTCGGTCCCGGTGTCCTACAATCACACGCGTTATCGCTAAAAAACCTGCCAACCGAAGCCCCCAACAGGATATGAGTATAACTAGCAATAGTGCGAATAGAGATGATGGTGAAACACCATAAACCACCCAAGCTGAAGCGACAATACCTGTGGCCCAAAAAATATCTACCACCCCCATATCCTTTTTCCATAAAAACAGTCCAACACCACAGGTCATGTTTAATAAAAGTACCCCTGCTACTAAATAGAAGAACTCAATCATGGGACACCCCTACCAAGAAGTCACGCATGGTTTGTAAGTGAGGCATCTTATAGGCACGATAAGCAATAAAACACCCCATCATGATATTCCCTAGACAAATCACACCCACTAAGTGAATCAGTCTAAAATACCACTTAGGGGTCACTACAAATACCCAGCAATAAAAAAGAAGGAAGGCTAGGTAGGTATCTGTTAAGGTCGCTAAAAACCATGCCTCCTTAAATAGATGTCCTTGGTTTAGTATAGAGTCCTGAAATGACGCCCAAATTGTCGTACCTAACATTATCAACGAATGAAGACTTCCACATATAATCAACATTCGTCTTAACATTATGTGCCGCCCTTTTCATACACAATCTGGTAACAGCCTAAGTAATCTGTTTTAAAGGCCGCTTCACAGGAGGCAAAATAATATATCCATTTCCGATAACGTGTTGTATCAAACCCTAAGGTTAATAATGTCTCCTTAGAAGCTTCAAATGCCTTGCGCCAAGCGGCCAATGTTTTAGCATAGCTCTGAGCGATATTTATCGCCTCTTGTTTTTTAAAACGTGTTCTTGTGGTTCTAATCGCTTCTAAAATACCTAACGAAGGCAAATGCCCGCCTGGAAAAATATGCTTTTGAATAAAATCTGTCTCCTGACAGTACGTATCATATTTATCATCTGGATAGGTAATAGTCTGTAATACTAAGCGCCCTTTTTCTTTAAGAAGGTGATGACAGGTTTCATAAAAGACCCGCAAAAAGGCATGACCTACCGCTTCTAACATCTCAATCGACAAAATTGCATCAAATTCACCTGTCATTTGACGGTAATCTTGAATCTTTACCGTAATAAGATGTTCTAAACCTTTCTCTTTAATTTTATCCTCTATGTAGGACTTCTGTTCCTCAGATAAGGTAATGGTTGTCACCCGACACCCATGGGTTTCAGCCATATACATCGCAGCATAAGCCCACCCCGATCCTATTTCCAATACATGATCAGTTTTAACTAATTGAAGATGATGAACCAATTGTTTAACTTTCTGGATTTGGGCCTTATTTAACGTATCTGTATCAGCTTCATATAACCCTGATGAATACATCATCGTCTCATCTAAAAAACACCGATACAACTCATTACCCAAATCATAATGAGCTGCAATATTCTTTTTACTTTTAGTGAGTGTATTTTTTCTAAGGCGATGCTTTAGTCTATTCATCATATTCACAATCAAGGTTCCATGAAATGTTTTCTGAAGTTGTTTTTCATTTAATACCATAAATTCAAGAACCGTTTCTACATGCTCACTATCCCATTCTCCACGCATATAGCTTTCACCTAATCCTATTTCTCCACCAAACTGAATAGATCGAAAAAACCAGGTATTTAGAATAGACATGTGTGCTTGTGGGCCATCTTCAGAACAGCCAAAGGTTCGTCGTGTCTGATCGGGTAAAACCATGACTAGCTGACCCTTTACTCCGGTTCGACAAACCTTCTCAATACGTTTGATAATATATTTCTGAAACCTTGATAGCGGCATGGATCGTAACGTTGTTTTTGTCGATAGTTCTGGCTTTGAACGTGCGGGTAACTGTCTAAGAAGATATAACTTTCCGGCTTGCCATAGAATTCTTGGAAATACTGATAATGCTGTTAACGGATACGTAAAGAGTGTCAACAACGCGTTCCGCCTATTCAACACTTTTTTTCGTCCCTCAAAATTAGCATGAAAACTTATCTGGTGATTCACTCGATACGTTATACTTATTGTAATGTCTTGAGGCCTATCGAGAACATCAAAAGTATACTCACCCTTTTCTTCAAAGAAGGGTGACACATGAAAATCTTTATTAATTGAGAATCGATACCCCTTATTACTGTCTGCTACATTATCTAATAAATAGTAGCTGGACTCATGGTAGCTATTCGTCACCTCTGCAACCATGCTAACTAATGCCTTATCCTTGGAATAACATAAATAAAAGTTAACAGGTCGAAAGGTTTTAATGAGGAGTCGTGGAATAGTAACTAACTTAACCCTATCAATTGAAGGATAGTCCTTAACTTGTTTGAGGACCTTAGTAATTTTTTCAGAAATTGTCCCCTCACTAGTATCAAGATAATCCGAATCAAAAATCGAAAAGAGTGTCTTCCTATTATAGCCAAAAAAAAGCCCCATTTGGTTTAATTGATTGAGATTATCAACATCTACCTCCAACATATACAACGGATATTTAAAGTGATGCCGAACAGGGGTAACGCGTGTATGTGATGTTGACCCTAATATAATACTACTCACCATTGAACTCCTAGTTGTTGACAAACAGCTATAGCAGATCGAATGCCATCTTCATGAAACCCATAACCAAAATAACTCCCACAGAAAAATATAGGAGGAACATTCAATGCTGATAATGTTTCTTGCGAAGCTAATGATAGTTTATCATAGACTGGGTGTGTATATTCAATAGACTTAATAATGTTTTCTTCACGGATAGAGGCATCACTATTGAGCGTCACAAAATAATCTGTCTCTGTCTTTAAACCCTGCAACCTGTTCATGTAATAGGTCATGGTTAAGGGACTCCCCTTTTCTTTGGAATGATTGACCATCCAAGACGCCCAAGCACTTCGTTTAGGCGGCATAATCGCCTTATCCGTGTGTAAATAGACCCTGTTTTTTGTATAACGCCAAGCACCTAAATAATCGCGCTGTTGCTTAGAGGGGTTATCAAGAAGTGATAAGGCTTGATCCGCATGTGTCGCGACTACAACAGCATCAAAGAATAGTTCGCGCCGATCCTCTAATGTCACATATACCTTCTGTTCTTCCACCCTTATATTAACAACCGGCACTCCTTTATAAACAACCCCTTTAAACTGGTTAAGAAACCCATCAATATAACGTTGCCTCCCACCTGAAACAGTTTTCCAAACAGGCCTGTTTCCAACTGTGAGAAGACAATGATTTTTCCAAAACATAAAGAAGCTTTTTGCAGGAAATTGCAGCATTTGATTCACCGGACAGGACCATATTGCCGCCCCCGTCGGCAAGATATACGCCTCTTTAAAAAAGCGGCTCACATTAAGTGTATTCAAGTAGGCCTCTAAACTAAGGTTAGAGATGACATTCTTTTCAAGATCGACTAAAACACGTTTATTAAACACAGTCATCTCATATAAAAACCGCCAAAATGTGATGGAAACAATATTTTTTTTATTAGAAAATAAGCCT
>CAZIOF010000234.1:0-9598 GCA_964540745.1 uncultured Candidatus Marinamargulisbacteria bacterium | reverse complement strand
CAGGTTACGAAAAAGGACACCTAACAACACTAAATGCAGTCTCTGTTGATACAGGAAAGTTTACAGGCCGTTCGGCAAAAGACAAATATATTGTCACACATCCTGATTCAGAAAAAAATGTATGGTGGGAAAAAGAGGGCTCAGACAACCAACCCCTATCCCAAGATACATGGAATATTTTAAAAGATCTATCTAAAAAACAACTCAATAGTGGCACGCAACTCTATGTGGTAGACGGCTTTTGTGGTGCTAATAAAGATACCCAACTATCTGTACGACTTGTAACTGAAATTGCCTGGCAAGCTCACTTCTTTAAAAATATGTTTATTCGACCTACAGAAGAAGAACTCACCAACTTTACCCCAGACTGGACCATATATAATGCATGCAAAACCTCCTGTAAGAACTACCAAGAGCTAGGCTTACGATCAGAAACATACATTGCCTTCAATATCGAAGAGCGATCAACCGTTATTGGTGGCACATGGTACGGAGGAGAAATCAAAAAAGGAATCTTCTCCATCATGAACTATTTTCTTCCCCTAAAAGGCATTGGCGCCCTACATTGTTCAGCAAATCAAGGTGGCAATGGGGAAACAGCCTTGTTTTTTGGCCTATCCGGAACAGGAAAAACAACCCTTTCAGCTGATCCAAAAAGACAACTGATTGGTGATGATGAACATGGGTGGGATAATCAAGGGGTCTTCAATTTTGAAGGTGGTTGTTACGCAAAAACTATTCACTTATCCAAAGAAAAGGAACCTGATATTTACAACGCCATTAAACGAAATGCTTTACTAGAAAATGTGGTCCTCACAAAATCAAATGTAGTTGACTTCGATAGTAATGAAAAAACTGAAAATACGCGTGTATCCTATCCCATAGAGCACATCGATAATATCGTTAAACCCGTATCAAAAGGAACCCATCCAAACAAAATTATTTTCCTAACATGTGACGCCTACGGAGTGCTACCTCCTGTATCAAAATTATCAAAGCAACAAGCGATGTACCAATACCTTTGTGGGTATACAGCAAAAGTAGCAGGGACAGAGCTGGGGGTCACCGAACCAACCGCCACCTTTTCAGCCTGCTTTGGACAACCTTTCTTAACCCTTCACCCAACAAAATATGCAGAAATACTAGGTCAAAAAATGGAAGAGCATAACTCAGATGCCTATCTCGTCAATACAGGCTGGAGCGGTGGTGCTTATGGTACAGGAAGTCGAATCAAACTTGCTTACACAAGAGCCATTATTGATGCTATTTTAGACGGATCTATAGAAGGGTCAGACTGGGATAAAACACCAACCTTTAATTTACAAATACCACAACACCTGAATGGTGTACCATCGGAGATACTAAACCCAAGAAATACCTGGGAGAATGAAAAACTATTTGAAGAAACAGCTCAAAAATTAGCACGTCAATTTAGAGAAGGCTTCAAAAAATTCACCCAAACCACACTCGGTAAAAAGCTTGAAACCTTTGGCCCAGGACAATAAATAGAATCAGAATAACTAACTATTTAGGAGGCGGTGCAACCCCACCTCCTAAATGGAGACATACACAATATCACACACTCAAGTCAGATCGTACACAAACGACTTAACTATAACGATCTGATAATATTTTCTATTGAAGTACAAACTACTCTAATATATAATTTTATAACTATTCACAACCGTTAGAAAATCAATAATAGAGAGTTCGTCATGTACAAAAACACTGCCCGAATTGGAATCGGAATTTTAATAGTACTCCACCTTATTTTAGGAGCTGGTTGCACTAAATACCTTAAAGAAACGTCCACCACATCACAACCAACGAAAAACACACGTTCATCACTTCAAGGAACAATTTACACAACACGTAATCAACCCATCACCAATCACGCTATTGAGTTATACCAATTACAAGATACCTCACACATTAAGATCAGTAGTACAACAAGCAATAGTAACGGATTTTTTCAATTTAACAATGTAGAACAAGGGGCCTATTATCTATCCATTCAATATACTAATGCGTATACAGCACTGTTTAACGTAGATGTAAAAGATGGCGTTCTTAATAACACAGGTATTTTAAAAATTCTTGATCTTGGACACATATCAGGAAAGATTGAACTGGAGCCACTAGCTACAAATAACACCCTCAGTAACCCATTATTGGGAATTGACGTCTTCATTCCTGGAACCAGTCATATCGCAAAAACGAATCGTAACGGTTACTTTGAATTAAATGAGATCCCATCAGGAAATTATACCGTAGTTATCTCAAAAGAAAACTATAATACCCTCGTCACAGAGAATATAAAGGTCAACATCCATGAAACAACAGAGATAAATACCCTAACACTCACCACTATAAGTATAGAACAACCTAGTCATTCCGTCATATCACCCACCCATAATACCCCACAAGGATACAAATGGCTGACAGGCACTAGCCCTCCAACTCAAAATAAAACCATATCACCCATAAACGGTGATTATTATTTAGAATCAAATGGCGCTCTTTACCAATTCAATGATAATCATTGGATAACGCTTAACAGTAACTTAAATGGTCAAGATGGACAGGACGGTCTAAACGGACAAAATGGTCAAGACGGCCAAGACGGTCTAGACGGTCACAAATGGTACACAGGCGAAATAGCGCCTACTCAAAATAATACGATAACACCTAATAATGGGGATTACTATTTACAATCCAATGGAAATATCTATCGATTTGAAACGAATAGTTGGACAGAACTTAACTTTGGATTAAAGGGACAAGATGGGCTACCCTACCTCTCTGAAATAACACTCAATAGCCTAACCATTAACCAATACAAAACCAGTGTCGAATTTAGTTTATCTAACGCTTACAAGCAGCCTGCCTATTACAATCTGTATTATACCTACACCCCTATTAATACAAGCACAAAACAAGCATGGAATAAAACAACAAATATTCCCATCCAGTCACTAACTGAAATCGACATCAACGGCGTCCCGACAAAAAACACCTTCTATATTCGAGTGGCCCCTCTGGATAACAATGGAAACGAAGGCCTTCTATCCAATAGTATCACCATTAATACAACAGCTCTTCAAAGTAAAAGCACCCCTTCATACAACACCGTATTTGGATCGTTAGGCAACAATGACGGCCAATTCGAAGAACCGATTAGTATGATTCACGACAACTCAAATCTTATCTATATTGCAGATGTCTCGCAAAATAGAATACAAGTATTTAACACGGCTGGAGAACTCCAAGCTAAATTTAATACACTCAACAAACCTGCAGATATCGCCTACTTTAATGAAAAGATCTACGTAGCTGACAAAGGTCTAAATAATATTACAGCCTATAACAAAAATGGAACGATCGATACCGTTTTGATCAATAATCTTCAGACACCCACACAACTTACCCTAGACACGCAAGGTAATATCATTGTCTATGAAGAAGGTAGCCAAAAAGTCAGCAAATATACGGTATCAGGAGACTTAGAGGCAACCATTATTAGTGATATAAAAGTGGGCGATTTATGCATAAATTCAGAGAACAAACTCCACGTCTTAGATCAAACAAATAGGAACATAAAAGTATACGATTCGGCTCTAACACTAGAAAAAGAACTCAGTGACGAAGCACTGGTTTCTCCAAACGCCATCGTCATTGACAGTCTCAACAATATCATTGTCAGCGACTCACTTTCAAATCAATGTATCATCTTCAGAGAAGATAATAGTATTGATATTCGCTTTGGACAAACTGGAAATAACGCACTGGAGTTCAATACAGTAACAAGCCTAATTAGCATTGGTAATATACTCTATGTTCTAGACTCAAATAATTACCGTATCCAAAATATCACGCTAGAAACTAGCTATTTTCCAATAGACAACGTTTACTAATAATTCAGAAGTGAAAATACAGGAAAGGGCTCTAGTTTTTGTCGCCCTCTAAGAACATCCAGCTCAATAAGTGTGGTAACCCCCAGTATATCGGCACCTAATGACTTCACTAATTCGATAGAGGCCTTCATCGTCCCCCCTGTAGCAATAAGATCATCCACAATGACTACCTTATCACCCGCCTTAATGCTATCCTTATGGATACAAACCACATCATTCCCATATTCTAATTCGTAGGAATATTCCACCGTCTCACAAGGAAGTTTTCCAGACTTCCGAACAGGTATAAACCCTGCATTTAAACGATGCGCAACAGACACCCCAAACAAAAAGCCACGTGATTCGATTCCCACCACATAATCAACATCCTGCTCATCAAAGGGATGTGCTAAACAGCCTATCGTATACTCTAATGCTTGAGAATCCTTAAGCAAAGGGGTAATGTCTTTGAAAAGAACACCTGATCGAGGAAAATCTTTAACATCTCTAATTTTATGTCGTAAATCCATTAAATATATAAAGAGGAAATCGAACGTTTTTCGTAATTACGTTTGATAGCTTCTGCCAACATTGGCGCTGTAGATAAGACCGTCAACCCTTTAAACCGCTTGTGAATAGGAATATCAATCGTATCAGTCACAACCACTTCCTTAAAACCAGCACTTTCTAGGCGCTCTATAGCAGGTCCAGAAAAAACAGGATGCGTTGTGGCCAAATAGATTTCTTCATTACAGCCATATTTGCGTAATGTGGCCAAACCAGAGGTCACAGATCCACCTGTATCCACCATATCATCTACAAGCAATACGGTTTTATTTTTAACATTACCTACAACATTAACGATTTCAGCCACATTATGGCTAGGACGTGTCTTATGCATAATAGCCAATTCGGCACCCAATCTATCGCCCAGTTTCTTAGCAAACTTAGCACGACCTGCATCCGGTGCAACAACAACAAGATTTTCTAAATTCTTTTTTGAAAAATACTCAACAAACAGTGGAAGTGCAGTAAGGTGATCAACAGGTTGCGTAAAAAATCCTTGAATTTGGTCCGCATGTAAATCTATCGTAATCAACCTATCTAAACCTATCGCACTTAACAAATCTGCCATCAAGCGACTTGTAATAGGTTCACGAGGCAACGACTTTTTATCCTGACGTGCATACCCAAAATGTGGCACAATCACATGAATGGCTTTTGCAGACGAACGCCTTAGCGCATCCATTATCACAAATAGTTCCATATAATCATCGTTAATATTAGCCCCAGCCGTTTGCAAAAGATAGATTTCATAACCCCTTATGGATTCTTCAATCCGGGCATAGGTCTCCCCACAACTAAACCGAGATAAACTAATCTTTCCAGGATCAATACCAAGTTCAGAGGCAATCGCTTTGCCTAACCCCATATGGGAGGAACCACAAAAAAAACGCATATTTGAAAAATGTGTTCTAGACATAACGCGAACAGTATAACTTATTATTTATTTTTTTTCACCCTAAATTCGGTGCGAATATTATCCTCTGCAAAAAAAGTTTCATCTTGAATATTTAACAAGAGAACCTGACAATAAAAAGTATCCATATTCTCCTTTTCAACTTTAACAGTTCCTGATAATTTCAAATAATCAGTGGCATCATCAAATTCTAATTTTTGACAAGAAATGCGCTTATCATCTAAATCAACCACTACATCACCCATCACTTTTAACAATTTAAGATCCGAATTAAATGACAAGGTATTACAATTAACAGTGACTGGCTTTTCAATAGACGACGAAATATCAGGGTTAGAAAAGGATGCTTTTTTTTCTTTATCAACAATCCAAGATAAACTATCAGCACGAAACTGAACATTCCCAGACAGGCTATATTTGTTATCATCCTTATAGTAAACACCTCTATCGGCTTTCACTTGCTTATCATCTTGATAAACACGTACATTACCAGAGACCTCCACAACATCCCCCTTATCTAACGAACGATACACCATATAATCACATCTCAGATAGGTATCCTTTTCACGCAACACACGTTCACGACTATCCAATTCCATATTGGTAGTAACTTTCCCAGGACGAAAGCCGCGAATATAATCATCTATCTCAGAATAATCCTCATCAATATAAATGGTCATCACATTCGCTGTTACTAAAAAACCATCTGAATCCAGTTTAAAGCCGTCTTCGATGTAAGCAATATTTTCATCATGATCCACCCAAACCCCCTCTTTTGGATAAACGGTCGTCTTACCTTGCTCAATGGTCACATTATCCATCAAATAGGTACGCTTACTCGTACTAAAATATTTGAATTTTTCAGCATGTATCTTAACCCGTTCGTCCTGACCTTCATAAGCATCGACACCACCTAATGAGGCCGACTGTTTACGACGAATAAATTCAGCAGACACATTTCCTGTTGCAGAAATCGATTTACTTTTTGTTCGTACCACAACTGAATGCGCTTTCAAGTTGGTCATCACAAGCTGACCCTTAGAATCAAATAAATTTCCAGCAGAAATATCCTTAGCCTTAAAAAAATAACGACTTCGACCACTCTCAATATAACGGGATAAAATCGTCCAACTTAACATCCCTTCATGGTACCCTGTAATCCTTGAATCAAAGATCTCCACCCCCACTTTGGATGGCCCTGAATCATCACTCTCAAAAAAAGGTAATACAAAAATAAGAGCGATACAGACCAATAAGCCAAAAAGAAATCGTCTAAAGACCGTCATAATGTCAAAGTTTAGCCTAAATAGATAAATATCGAAATAACTATTTTACAGTCCAGCAACAAACATCAAATAAATAACGCCTTTAATAAGTAATCACACATAGTAGAACTATAGAACCAAAACCAAAGGTACTAGAACCCAACAAAACCTCTATGATAGAATGAGTATCTCCATGATCAGAATCATTATTATCTGTCTCTTAGTAACACTAACACCTCTCTACGGAAACCGTTATGTTCCAAACCAACTTATTATCAACTTCACCCTGCCTCAACAAAACCCTTTATCCGCACGACAAACCATCTTATCTCAGTACCCCATTAGTCACCTCACCCCTATTCGAACAATCATAAAAACCGCTGACCTAACAACCGCATCAACAAGAGGCACTACTCAGTCTACACTCTTTCTTGCAACCCTTTCCCAAACAGAAGACATTCCTAACTTATGTAGAACCTTAGAAGCAGACCCCAATATCCGTTTTGTTCAACCCAATTATATCTACACGATCGCCTATACACCCAACGATCCTGACTATAAACTCCATCATTGGAATATCGGGATCGAATCCTTTTGGGACAACTCACAAGGATCCACTGATATCATTACCGCTGTTATTGATACAGGCATTGATATTGACCACCCCGATCTCTCACAAAATATCTGGAAAAATGAAAAAGAAATCTGGAACAACATTGACGATGACAACAATGGCTATATCGATGACGTCTATGGATGGAACTTTATTATAGATTCTAATAACCCTCGAGACGACTTAGGACACGGTACTCACGTTGCAGGAATCATTTCAGCAGTAGGCAATAATTCCATTGGTATCTCAGGCGTCAATCCAAAAGGAAAACTTCTTGCACTAAAAGCAGGCGATTCAAATGGAGAACTCACGTCTGCCACCATCACAGAAGCCATTGCCTACGCCGTACAACAAAACGCCAATATCCTCAATTTAAGTTTCGGAACGTCAACAAAATCGGCCCCTGATACAGTCATCGAAAAGTCTGTTGAGACGGCATTAGAAAACCCCGATATTATCATCATTGCTGCCGCCGGAAATTTTGGGGTAGATATTGATTCCGATCAAACAATCCCCGCCATCTTCAACAACGTCATTGCCGTCTCTTCCGTAAAAATAGGGAATGGAGTAATACTATTTGATAGTGATTATAGTAATTTTGGAAACAGCATTGATCTCGCAGCACCCGGAACAAATATCCTATCAACCTACTATACAGAAAGCTTAGGGCATACCTATAAATATGACGATGGGACCTCCATGGCGGCCCCTTTCGTTAGTGGCATTGCAGGTCTGTTAAAGGCCGTCTCGCCAAGCGCAAATCGCACCACTATTTCAGAAGCCCTATTTTCAGGTGCAACAGACCTTGGCGACCCCGGTAAAGACCCCTATTATGGCTACGGCCTGGTCAATGCCAATAACGCCCTATTAGCCTTAGATAAAGAACCACCCCAAATAACCGCCGAGACAGTAACTTCCATCAATGTAGGCCGTGCCTTTACATTACAAGCAACCATTACAGACGATATTATTACCGATAACTTACCAGAGGCCAGATGCCTGCTCCGGTATAATAATGCCTATAACAGTACTGATTTTTCAGAATGGAAAGAAATACCCATGACACGGATAGAAAACAACACCTTTCAAGCCAACCTAGATAGCATTCCCACACTCAGTGACATCCAATACTATTTTGAAGCAACAGACCTCATCACCACACACAATATAAGGTTCCCTGAAGAAATAACAACTGTTCTTACGGCACAAACAGCAGACCTGGAAGCCCCTACCTTCACAAATACCTATCAAGATAACGATTTTCTTTCTGAAAAGGACACACTGCAAATCAATATTCAAGATAATTTTAGCCTTAATGATAACAGCATTGTTGTTGAATTAACCTCCAACGATAATACCCAACAACTAGACATCTCCAGCCCTGCACTAAGTTTCTCAAATAACACACTAAGCATTGATCTAACAGCCCTTACCCTTAAAGACTCGCTCGTCATGGACATAACAATTGCAGATAATAACCAAAATATAGCCACCACCAATCTAAGCTTCCAATTAAGCCAAGACACCTCATTTAGAGTATTTGGACCAGAAGGAGAAGGATCCTCTATCCTCAATTTACCAAACCCATTTTCGGCACAGAAGGAATCCACAAAAATTTGTTTCCAAAGCACAAAAAGCATTGAACTGACCATGACCCTATATTCACTACGATTAAAGCCCGTCAAACAATTTTCAGGCACCTATTTTGCAGGTTATCACGAAATTGAATGGGACGGCCGAGATAACAACGGGAACCATGTCCCAAGAGGTGTCTACATGCTCATGTTAGATGCCAACCACAATGGCGACCACATTTTCAAACAACACAAAATCGCCGTTATTAATTAAGTCCTAACCGCACTTAATCCTCATCAAAAGTACCCGAAAACCCTAATGCACCGCCTGCAATGGCCACATCTTTAAGAATAGCAACCATTGAAAATTGATGTCCCTCAAAAAGAGCTGGGACATGAACAAACAGAACAAATAGACCCAACAAAAGGGCCAATAAGCGACCGGATAAGGCCACCCATTTCCCTATAGTAATACTCACACCAGCTACTATTAAACACGCACCAGTGAGATACACCCAGAAAATACCACCAGGCAACCAAGAAGGGACCATCCCTACCATTGTCTGGGCACTTAGAAAATGGAACAAACCGAAAACAGAAATAGGTAACGCAAAAAATAGACGTGCAACTAACGTAGTCAAAAGTGACATAAAAACACTCCCTTTTCACAGAATTAGCTACTAGTATACTCCATCACGAAAACGATTAAATAAAGCCCCCCCCTTAAACAACCTTATCCGCCTTTTTTCATATCCTCACGTGCTTCACTATCG
>CAZIOF010000233.1:0-6533 GCA_964540745.1 uncultured Candidatus Marinamargulisbacteria bacterium | reverse complement strand
ACTAACAACCAAAATACTTTTAGGTATAACACCTCCATTAAAAATGGTTATCTCCCAGTATAAGAAGCCAAAACCACTAACATACAATATAAAAAAGGCTAAGGATGCAACGCCTTACGTTTAATCTTATTGGACGGCGTTTTAGGTAACGAATCAACAATCCTAACCCTACTTAGTTTAAATAAGGGTCCCAGTTCAGATCGAATATATTGCTGTAGGTCTTGTTTAAGCCTTGATTCACCTAAATCAGTGGACGATAACACAACGACCATAACAAGTTCTTCAGGACCACCTGTTTTAGGTGCAACAAAAATAGCTGCACTTTCAGACACTGAAGGATGGTTATTCACCGCCTCTTCAAAAGGAATGGGTGAAACCTTAATACCGCCTAGATTTCCAAAATCATCGGCACGACCTTGAGCTCTAATAACCCCATTAGGATAACATTTAAAGAGATCCCCATGCCGACGTAAGGGATAACCCTGAGAATCCAATGGCGTATCCGAAAAATAGATCTCATCATGATCCAAGTCAGTATTCACTAACGTTGATGAATGACCCAAATCGCCAGAAGACAAGAAAGCTTCTCCTGTTTCACCCTGTTTGAGAGGCTGATCCTTTCCATCTAAAAACGTACATGCTGTCCCTAATGCCGGCATGGAAAACGACGAAAGGGCCATAGGCGTATTCACACTCCCCGTTATATAAGCACCACCAATCTCAGTACCACCAAGATACTCAATGATAGGGACTTGAAACTTAGAAAATCGAGCCAATTCAACATAATAGTCGGGATCTGAACATTCGCCTGTAGAGGAAAAGGCCTCAACAGAAGGAAACCCTGTACCCTCTAAATACCCCTGTTGAACCCATTGCCTTACAATACTAGGAATTAGACCCAACATTGTCACCTGAGACTGATCAACAAAATTTAAAAACGGCAGTTGTGTGGGAGACCCATTATATAACGCCATGGTGCCCCCATTAATCAATGTAGAAAAGGTAAGCCATGGCCCCATCATCCATCCCATATTGGTAGGCCAAGCCACCACACTAGAATCACTAATATTATGATGATAATAAGCATCAGAGGCTGATTTGATCGGTGTTGTATGGTCCCAAGGGATAGCCTTAGGCGTTCCCGTTGTACCCGAGGAACAAATAATCGTATGCCCATCTTGAGGGGAACACGGAATAGACTCAAAACCAGTTACGTCACATTCTAAAACCTCAAAAGGCTGATCCCCTTCACGAAGTCCATCCCTACAATCTCCATAAACATACATGAGGGGTACCTCAGAATGATTTAATTTAGAATAGGTATCAATAATTTTCCCGCCACGTGTAGAAGACCCTTCTACAATAACAGCTTTAGTAGACGTCAATTGTAATCGAGACACAATCGCAGACTGTGAAAAGCTGTCAGGGATAGGCGAACAAACAAGCCCTGCCTTAATAATTGCTAAATAAGCGACAACTGACTGAGTGGTCATGGACCCTATCAATCCAATAACATCCCCTTTTTGAAACTGTTGAGATAGCTGGAAAGCAACGTTATCAACAGCCTTAGACAGTGCCCCATATGACAGTGAAGATAACTGTGAGTCCCCTTCTCTCCCTTCAATTATTGCCGTTTTATGGGAGGGACAGTTAAAACAACTATCCACAATATTTAATCGAGAATCTGGAAACCATCGTCTATGCGTAGGAGAGACTTGCTGAAACACCATTGAATAGGGATGGCTAAATTGTATCGACAACCGCGACACCGTCTCTTTCCAAAACGTATCAGGCGAATCGACAGACCATTGGTAGAGCTCCTGTACAGACGATATTTTTTTTTCCGCCATAAGCTTTGCCATATTAGAATCCCGCATAATATTAGAAGAAGGTTGATAGATAAGAGGGGGCCCCTGTTCAGAAAACAATTCAACTAATTGATGATAGTTAGCCTTCGTCATAGATGCCCCCCAATCAGGATGACACGATCCAGATAGAACACGACCTGACTGATAACGCTGTTTTGACATACTTAAGTTCCCCTTACTGGAAAAAAACAAATCTTTCTTTACTAGGGTACTTAATGAATGTTGAATTTGACAATGAGAAGAATGCATAGAAGACATGCCTTTCAGGGCACTCAACCTTAAAGAAGATAAAAAACCCACCATAACCTGCTCCTTAATTAAAGAACAACTAGTCGTATAGAGATCATAGGCGCTTTGAAAAAGGGCCTATGATCTCTATAGAATTGATAAAAATCCCCTATAAAGAAAGTGTTTATATTAACGGAAATACACCCACAGAAAAAGATTACAGAAAACCATAATCTTCTGATATAATTCACGTAGTTTTTACCCACTTTTCACATCTTATCATCTTCATCTAACTTAGAAGAACAAAACTATGAAAAAAATAATATCGACCCAACGATCACATCAAGGAAGAGAAACAGATTTTAGATTATCCCAAAATCCACATATTACGATTCTAGAAACATCCGCTTTTTGTAATATTAATCTTGAGCCTACAACAACCGCATGCCAAGTAGATTGTTGCAATAAAACTTTCGATCGCGATGCGCTTGACCATTGGTTAGAAATATCCCAACGCCAAACGTGCCCAACCTGCCGGTATGATCTGAGCCTCCAGAAATTTGAAAGCATTGAGGACGCTATAGGCAATCAATACGAAGAGGTCATAGATGAAGGTATTATTCAACATGGACAACGCCTTTGTTTCAATGCATATGGGAAATTAGAATTATTTTATGATAATGAAGGAAGATTCAGATGGAAATTAATAACAATGCGACCTGTTCAAGTCTATTAATAGGCTGGCAGATCCTATTCTCTGTAAACAAATAAAACCGACTATTGTTTTGATGAAAGTTTTCATATAGTACAGCTTGTATGCAGCTCCCAATTAATACTCAAAATAAAACGGGTGTTTCCCCAATTAGACCAGATTTGACAAGCATTACAAAATATTCGTTAAAAGAAAAGCATCCGGTTCTTCAGACAAGCTATCAAACGCTAAAGCGTCTTCCAAAGTAGATAAACAACGGCAATCAGAAAAGATCACCACTATTGAGAATACCAACAAGGTTACATCCACAAAATCTATGGCTACATTACAAGGAAGTACAGATAAACAAACATATAAGCCCCTCCAAGAAACCTCCCTAATATTGGGAAGAACAGATCTGTCGATGCCCCCAAGCCAAGAAATCATATCCAGATTGCCAGAGCATGGATTGTTCAACAAAACCCTTCCAACCCACCCTTTTCTTAGGACTTAGGACTATTTGAGGGCCTCATACCCCAAACCACGGTTAATATAGTTAACACTCTTTAGTTGCATATAGACCTTTTTCATGGCATAACTAGTCGGACTATGTAATGTAGTATATTACTTTTTTAGATAAAGAAAGGCGTGAAAAAACCATGATAAAAAAACACCTATCATTTTTAGATAAAGAAAGGCGTGAAAAAACCATGATAAAAAAACACCTAGCATTAGACACTCTTTCAGACCTCGCTAAAGTACTACTAGAACCGAATGCTGCTGATAACAATGGCGACATCCCACTGCATAAGGCAGCACAATCCGGAAACGAAAACCTTGTTCGATTACACCTACAAGACGGGGCGAATCCGAATACTAGAAATGCATACTACCAAACACCACTGCTTATGGCGGCAAAATCAGGGATCCCTGCTTCTGTAACAGCACTCCTAGCAGCCGGGGCCAATAAGGATGCACGCATCACTCATGGTCGTTATGAAGGCTATAGCCCACTGCATGTTGCGGCAGAAAAAGGAGATAAAGCCACTGTAGAGACACTCCTAGCAGCCGGGGCCAATCCGAATGCTAAAGATAAATGGGACCAAACCCCACTGCATATGGCGGCAAGATGGAACCCCGCTGCTGTAACCGCACTCCTAGAAGCAGGGGCCGATCTGAAGGCTAAAGATGAATTTGACCAAATCCCACTGCATTGGGCGGCTCTATACGGACATACAGCTTTAGCAAAATTATTCCTAGACAGAGGGGCCCCTGTGAATGCGCTGGATAAAAGTCGCGTCACCCCACTACATTGGGCGGCAAAATCTGGAAGCGCACTCCTTGTTCGATTACTCATAGAAGCCGGCGCAAATATGCATGCTACTACTAATAATGGCGAAACCCCACTAGATATGGCAATATTTCGCTACAGAATATCAGGGAAGCAAGAAGCTGCAAAAGAACTCCTAAAGGCTAGAGACGAGACCAGATAGACTTCCTATGAATTAACCCTGTCTCATAAAAAATAGTTTATGGGACGGGTCATTTATTGTTGTAGCCCTTCCAGCCCTAACATAGCTATCCCCACTCGTACTATTTTAGGCTATTACTTTTTTTGATATTTATAGGGTTAAGATAGACATGATAAAAAAACAGTTAGCATTTATACAGGACTGGATTGAGCATAATAATGTTCATCCTCTGTTATCACATATAATCACGTATCTGGACCCTAAAGCAGTGGCACAATTTCTCAGATGCAATAAACAGCTCTACTACAAGCCTGTATTACCCCTTATTTGGACACAATTTATAACAACGCCCAACACATACACACCTCATCACTTAGACCTTTGGAAAACCCTAGCTATAGATAGGTTCCATCGCGATACACCATGTGAAGAAGACAAAGAAAGACTCCACTCATTACTAATAGAAGAAAAGCCTGCCTTAGCACTACAGAATGATTATCAGAAGTTAGTTACAGAGTATAATACGTCCTTAAGACTCTATCGTGACTTACAAGAAAAACCTAGAACATTAACATTAGATAACAATCAACAAATCAAACTGGTGACACTCTATCGTCTACATAAACAACATTTTTCTTGTTCAGATAAAGACATCTTTCCTGAAAAAGCTGTCTATATGACGCAATGTAAATCTTTTAATCCCGATACCCTTTACGAGGGTATTCAAACAGATGACCTTTACAAGGCTTTTCAAGCCTATATCAATACCAACCTAGATGAAGAAAAAGAAACCCTATTCACGAAACTCAAGGAAATTCCTGAAGACAATGAAGGGGTGAAAGCCGCACATACAGCAGATGTTACAGACAGAATTACAAATCATCCACTCCTAGTATATGCTACCGTCACTGACGGTATATTTAAAGGCGACACCCCACTGCATTGGGCGGCATATCAAGGACATACAAGGGTTATACAAATACTCCTAGACGCCGGGGCCGATCCGATTGTTACTGATAGTGATGGCATAACCCCATTCCATTGGGCGGCACGTGAAGGACATACAAAAATAGTACAAGCACTCCTACAAGCAAAGGCCGATGTGACTGTTACTACTAATAGTGGCTATACCCCA
This sequence comes from uncultured Candidatus Marinamargulisbacteria bacterium, assembly GCA_964540745.1. Lineage (GTDB taxonomy): Bacteria > Margulisbacteria > Marinamargulisbacteria > JABIPA01 > JABIPA01 > CAZIOF01. The sequence goes on along the minus strand of CAZIOF010000233.1, from coordinate 1,139 downwards.
CTGCATTTGGCCGCAAGAAACGGACATACAAAAATAGCAAAATATCTCCTAGCCAACAGGGCCGAGATGAATGCGATAGCCAATAATGGCACTACCCCACTACATTTGGCGGCACATTTCGGACGTACAGCCGTAGCAAGATTACTCATCAACAAAGGGGCCAAGGTGAATGCGACAGCTAATCGCACTACCCCTCTGCAATTGGCAATAAACGACTCCTTAAAAGCCCTACTCCTAGAAGCCGGGGCAAGAACGTAGTTTTCCTTGTCATGCAGTCTGTCTCATAAACGATCGTTTATGGGGCGGGTTGTTCACCGAAGCCCTTCCAACACCATACTTTCTGTTATCTGCTCAGGACTATTTTAGGCTACCATATCCCAAGCCAAGGTAACTATAGTGAGCACCTTTTAGTTGCATTCAAGCATTTTTCATAGCATAACTAGTCGATCTGTATAATATAGGCTATTCTTTTTTTGGATATTAAAAGAACTGAGAATAGACATGAGAAAAACACATTTAGCATTAACGACTTCAGATAGTCCTGAGGCTGATAGGTCAGCCGCTAAGAGACCTAGGCAAACCCTGAAGCGCAAGGAACGGACATGAATAAACGACTATCCTTTCTTAGTCTACCGGATGAACCCCTAGACATGATATGCCGCAGACTAGACCCAAAATCACTAGCACGTCTTATCTCTGCTTTTAATATGAATACTGAATTACCCAGTACAAAAAGCCATATCCAGGATATAGGGTCTCTCAAAATAGCTATGGCCAAATCTTTAACACCCTGTCCCACGGAATTGATATTTGAGTATCGCCCCTTCGCTAAAGGCGCATTCAAGGACCAATTAGACGACTATATTCAATCCTATATCAATACCTACCTAAAAACAGAAAAAACTGAATTATTCGGAAAACTTAAAGAAGAGCCTGAAAATAAGGAGGAGAAAACTACACATATTCAAGAAATCAGAACGAGAATCACAAATCACCCAATCCTAGTATTTGCTACCGTCACTGACGGCCCTTTTAAAGACTTCATCCCACTGCATTTGGCGGCACTAAACGGGCATACCGAAATAGCACAAACACTCATAGCCACCGGGGACGAGGTAAATGCTAAAGATGAATTTGGC
>CAZIOF010000232.1:0-9777 GCA_964540745.1 uncultured Candidatus Marinamargulisbacteria bacterium | reverse complement strand
TTTGTGTGCGTTGATCCTCGCCAATCTTAGACTTATCAAACTCATCTCGAATAGCGGAAACCGTTTTTTGTAGGTTTTGAGCGTCGTTTACAGACTTGGAAATAGCTAGTTGTTTACGTTCATCTTCGCCAATTTTAGATTTTTCATATTCGTCTCGAATAGCAGAAACAGTTTGTTGAAGAGCATTAACTTCGTTCACAGAAGTGGCAATGGCCTTTTGTCTACGTTCATCTTCGCCAATTTTAGACTTTTCGTATTCGCCTCGAACAGAAGTAACCGTAGACTTGAGTTGTTCGATTTCATTGAGGGCATTGGCTACTGCCTTTTGTCTACGTTCATCTTCACCGATTTTATATTTTTCAAATTCGTCTCTTACTGCAGAAACAGATGATTGAAGATCTTTGATTTCTTTAAGTGCTGTGGCTACAGCCTTTTGTTTACGTTCATCTTCACCAATTTTATATTTTTCGAATTCGTCTCTTACAGAAGACACGGAGGCCTGAAGTTCTTTGATTTCGTTTTGAGCATTGGCAACAGCTTTTTGTTTACGTTCGTCTTCACCGATTTTATATTTTTCGAATTCGTTACGGACAGATGATACTGACGATTGAAGTTCTTTAATTTCGTTTTGAGCATTGGCCACGGCCTTTTGCTTACGTTGGCTCTCACCTGATTTATAGACCTCAAATTCGTCGCGAACAGCAGTAATAGTCTTTTTAAGTTCTTGAATTTCGTTAATAGAGAGCGCCTTTGCTTCTTGGACGAGCTGTGTCTCTTTATGATGTTGGTTATCTAATGTGGTTCTTAAGGCAAGTATATTGTCTTGAAGTTGTTTGTTTTCATCCTGTGTTCGTAAGGTTGCTTCCTGAACTTTATGATGGACCTCTTCGTTTATTTTGTTTATTTTTTTTTCAAGTGATGATAGCTGACGTTTTAAGGCCTGATTTTCTGTTTTTAGATTGGGATTTGGCTTCTTCTTCGAATTTGTCATAATGTTTTAAGCCTCAAGATGACCATTTTTGGTTGTTTAATAGAGGATATTCCCTAAATGTAAAGGGGTTAAACATGGCTATTTTCGGCCATAATCAGCAGGGATTTCTCCCCAAAGTGTTGTCTTCCATTTTAATATCGGAGTTGTGTAGGAATGAGTTTCTAGCCAAGTAATTGCCTCATCGATACGTTGCCATAGATCCTCGGTTTGAGGTGTGCGTTCTAATGTTGTTTTGATACGTTTATGTTTGATCCAAGCCATGGCTGTTTTAGAATCTGTATAGATAGGGATCTCTTTTTTTTCGTTGTATAGAAGTTTTAGAGCTTGGGCAATAGCTAAAAATTCACCAATATTATTGGTTCCAATGGGGATTGTCTCTTGTTGAAACATGAGCGCACCTGTTTCTGTATGGACCCCCTTATATTCGAGAGGTCCAGGGTTGGATTGACAGGCAGCATCTACAGCAATACTATTGAGTACGGGAAGTGGTTTTCCTTGCAACTTTAGTTGTTCAATATCAAAAAGAGTAGATACCTTTTTCTGTACAGCGTCGCCATAAGGACCTTTTAAAGCAGCTATAGCTTCACCTTTAGATGAGTAGGATTTATACTGAGCGCCTTTAAAGCCCTTTATTTGAAGATTACAGTCTTCCCAGCTGAGATAAATACCAGGTTTATAACAACGCCAGACCACATAAAATTTAGTTTTTGCCTTAGAAATGAAGACCTAAAGAGCGTTGGAACCCTTTGAAGACAAGATAACAATAATTAGAACGTAGTCTCATTTGGATAACTCTATTATGTCAATTATGTGAGCGTTCGAAAAGACCCAATCGAGCGTGTCAAAAAATAGCGCCATGCGGCCAACTTTTTCAACTCGATGCTACACCCTGCGCTGAAGTTCCGGCTCACGGGTACATTAAAATAGTTGCCCACCTGATACTGTTTTTCAACACGCTCTGATCGGTCACGTCTGGTTTTTGAGTGTCCTAAAATGGCGGGGATATACAATATCTTGAACGTGCCAGAGTGTAGGAGTAGATTAGTACAGAAAAAAATAGATAAAGAGGTTTAAGCCTTACAATTTAGCCATTGCAAGAAATGATTGATGAAGAGCGGCGATTTTCTCTTTGCAACTGTTTGGTTGATGAAATTTATCTCGAAGATGTCCAAATAAATCCCGAACACGAAGTTTCGGATCGATAGTAAAGTGTGCTTCAAGCGTTGCTTTTAGAGAGCTAGGATCTGTTAGAAGACATAAAGGCGGCCTATCAGCAGGATCTTCCGATAGGGTTAATGTCAACATGGCTTTAAGAGCCTCATCTTGAATAGACTTAATACGCCCTTTAGTGATTTCGAGCAATAGATTATGAAGGACGAGGATAGCCTCTTTACATTGGTCGGGACGTTTAAATGAGTCTTGAAGATATTTAAATAAATTCTGAGGACGAAGCTCTGTCTTAACAGCAAAGAACATTTCAAGCGTTGCTTTTAAAGAACCAGGATCTGAATCTGTTAGAAGATATAAAGGAGGCCTATCAGTAGGGTCTTCCGATAGGATTAATGTGAACATGGCTTTAAGAGTCTCATCTTGAATAGACTCAAGAAGATCTCTTCCTTCAGGGGAAGCGGGATCGATGATAGTACCTTGTCTCAAAACAGCACTATCTAGTTGATGAAGTAGATAATTATTGAACAGGACAACGCCTAAGGCCCATATGTTTGAGGCTTCAGTCTCATATTGTTCCTGAGTAGAAAAGGGCTCGATCCTGAGTTCAGGAGCAATGAAAGGACCTTTTTGTTTTGTGGGTAAAGATACTTCTGAGTTAAAGAAGCCATCATGGGCTGAAAATCTGTATTGGTTGGATTTAGTATAAATAGTAGTTGGATCCAGATGAGTAAAGATAAAGCCACAAGAGTGAAAAACGTCTAATTCTCTAAAAAGATCGTGAAGGATATTACTAGAGAAGTAATTGCTTTCATATTGAATTTCAGCATCTAGTCTATAACAACACTTATGTGCCTTTGTAGCATCTTCTAGCTCAAGTTTAAGGGCTTTGATATTACTCTGACTCCTCTCAGCGTTTAATGCTATACCTAAATCCAGGCGTTTTGCTCCAAAATGTCCTTGAAGTAACTTTCTTTGTGACGATTGTAATATGTGTGATACGTTGATAGGTGATAGAGGGGCTATCCCAGATTGTTGATAGGTCTCTGTATATTGCTCAATAAGAGTAAGGTAGTTTCTAATTCGAGAAGATAGTGAGTTCATGGTCTGAGAATGTTTTTCTGGAACAAAGCCATCCCATGAGCCTGTTGTTGCCAAAGAATGAAGAGAAACACCTAATGGAGAAGCCATTAGATCCCGTTTTATCATATCTTCAGATGGATTTGTGAAAGATGTTACAGTGTCTTGCGTAATGCTTGGTGGCTTTATGGCACAAAGTTTATGCCATATAGGAAGCTCAGACAGCATGGTTTGTGTCACATCGGATTGTTGGAGTAGTTCCATTAGTGCAGCACTACTTTCAGCATCATAAAGTGTTTTCATTGAAGATTCTAGACTGATTAGAACGAAACGCTCATCTTCAGTTAAGGGGAGGTCTAAATCGTTTTTTCGAATATTAGAAAGCTTATTGTAAAGGGCTTGTTGATGGGGTGCGTCTAACAGTGATGGTCTATAAAGGGTTTCGATTGAAGAGCTGAGACTTTCCAGCGTGGTACGGTCTTTATCGGTTAAAGGAGCCTCTAAATCGGCTGATAGAATAGTTGTTAGTGACTGACGAATATGGTTGATGCCCCTAACAATTTGTAAAAGGGTATCGATGACTTCATCGGTATCGGGACGTTCAGAGGGGGTTTTGTTAAGCATTTTTGAAAGAAGGGCTGTTAAGGATGGGAAGGGAATTTTATTCAAGACAGAACATCTAGTTGGATCATAATGTAACGTTTTTTTAAAAACCAATGTCTTTGATCCTTCACATCCTTTAATTGGAATAATATGTTCATTTGTGAGACAAAATACGATATGTGATGCTAAAGACCATATATCACTTTTTCTTGACGCAGCTTTTCCCTCAATAATTTCTGGGGCCACATATCCTAAAGAACCATGAATGGTGTTGGCTTTGGCATCTTTTTCTAGGACAGCACATCCAAAATCAGTAATTTTGATATCTAGTCTAGGACTTGTATCTGGTCTGCAAACAAAGTTTTTCGGATTAATATCACGATGAATATAGCCTTTTGAATGAACCTCGCCAACATGTTCGGTACTGGTTAAAAGTGAGGGCAAAAAATTGACACATCGATAAAGAGGATCTTTATTCACTTTTCCAAACAAAGTGAGAAGATTTATGTCATAGTATTCTGTAGGAATATAGACTGTTTCTTTAGCCCTTTTGACTGAACATTCTTGAAGATGTAAGGGTTTTTCTTCAAAAAGTTTTGGTGATATGTTACTAAATAGGTGGCCTTGAAGATGAAGTTCTTCAACAAGGCTACCTGTAGAGGTTGCTTTAAGCAACACGGATGGGTGTATAGCCGAAAAGTTAGCCGCCACTTTTTGATGTTTGTGATGTGCATCCAACGGAATTCGAAAGGATTCACGGGCCCTTTTATAGGAGCCAGAACCCATGTTATGGCCTTTTACTAGTCGGGATTCCCACCAACTACGAAGAAATTCTGGAGTGGGGGATATCGTAAAGTCGGGATTAAAAGAAGGCCTAGGTATGGAACGGTTAGTTATTACATGAATAGCACCCGCTGTCTTAATAAGAGAGAAGAATCTATTTTTTCTCGGGTCTTTTTTTAGGTAACAAGAGCCTGAACAAGAAACGAATTCATCAAACGTTAAAACCTGAGTTAGTTCATTATAATGGCCGTCAGGCTTTTTACTAAGATTTAACTCAATAAAATTAAAGGGCCTTTGTGGGGATGAAAATGAAGAGTTCACAGAAAGTGCAAGAGTCTTAAACATAACCTAATCCTTTGACTATAAAAAGACATGTAAAAAGTGTTTTTTCAACAGGGTATTGTGAGTAGCTACGATTACTTCTGGAAAAGAAGCTTAAAAACAGTGGTGCATTGACTTACACTATACTTACTGAATTTCATTAAACCTTAAGTTAACGCCCCCATACTATAATGAAAACCAATAAGCTTGTAAAGAAAAAATAAAGAGCAATATAAGCCATTATAACAAACTATGCTTAAAATAAAAGTTGTGACCTTTTTATTGACTTAAATTGTATGCCTTATTCTGATACAATAACCTTTGCTTTTTATCCAAATTAGGTCTTCATAATTATATTCTGACGTAATACACCATATAATGTCGTTGATTAGACTTAGGGGCGCTTTCGAAGCCCCTTTTAAAGAACTGCTTTTTGTGGGAGTATCATAATGGTTCAAAAAAATAATCAGTAGCCCGGAAAGGGACTTAACAATATACGGAGTTCCTCTTGACTCTTCGCGAGGAGAGTATGACCTCATTCAAACATTTATTCAATTAGATAATTCCTTCAGAAACTTAGACAGAGCACCTGCGATTTCATACCATAATAAGGGTAAGGTCTGTGAGTCCGTCATATATAGGGTCACAAAAGCATTAGAATATGCGACAGGTGCCGTTGTTAGTTTTGTTCCCTCACTCTATGGTGCAATAGCCTCTTGCATAGGTATTATTCCTGATTCAGCCCAAATTGGATATGGATTCTTCGGACTAAAACGAGCGAGTACGTTAGCTAATCAGAATGACATTCCCATACCAAAAGAATGGCATGTCTCTTCAGTCAATACAGGACGTGGTTTGGTCAATTTAGGGGCAGATATTTCGTTTATTGTGAGTAAGTTATGAGGGGCGGGGTATTTAAAGACCTGCGGACTTTCTGGTTTTAGTTTGGGTTTAACAGCCGAATTGTTCTCTCTATTCAAGTTTATGAAGTGGGATTATCCCCAACATCAGACATTGATAGAAACCCACACTTATCGACAACGCATGCTTCATCATATTCATCCTGTTATTCAAAAAGCTTAGTTAGGACAGGAGATATCAATGCTATTGTTAGGACATCCTTTTCAAACGCGGCTTGGGTGGGATGAACGTGGTATGCCTATAGGAGAACAATTATCGACAATAAATAGTCAATTGGTAGCGCTGTATGAAGGGTTTACCTATTTGGGCCCTGACAGATTAGACCTTTTAGATAACTTGAATGACGGACTCCGAAAGATGTCCAAAAAAATTGTTCGGAATCAAGAAAACGAAAAAGTGTCTAATAGTTTCATGGCTGCAGGTCGGTTTAGTTTGTGTCTATTTGCTATCTGCAGTTTAAGTGAATTGGCACAGGCTGGTATCTATTTAGCTGGATTGTCGTCATTATCTATGTTCGGGTTTGTTGGATTGGGATTATATCTTATAGGGGCAGTTAAACGTATAGGTCTTGATAAACAGCACTTTGATTGTGAACAAGAGATCCATCATGATTTTCAACAGCTTTACAGGGGGCAAGAAATGGATCGAAATCAACTGTTTTGTGATCGTTAAGACGTGATCCTTTAACATTAATGAAAACACTTCAAGTCTTAGTTCAGAATGAACAGGGTTGCCAAGAGCGACCGCTTACCAACGTTCTCCATCTTCTAGGGCTAAATACCCAGCGTATAGTGAGTGACAGCCATCAACGCTATTTGAAATCACAACTATCGGATCCGGTTCATTTTTATGACAGTCATCGAACGCACCCTTTTGAGACAGACGCAGTTATCCATGAACACTATCGGGGAGATAACATTATTTAATAATGGGATGGTTATGGTGCAAAGGGGAATCTAATTGCCATAAATAGCGTTATTATTTCAAGAATAGTATGTTTCAGAAACGGTGATCCAATTAACCCTTTCAAAGCACTGATTTAAGAGATCATGTAAGACGTTTCCTTCTTTGACAACGGCATCTTTGTAAGTATGGTGAAAGGATTCGATGGCTTTAGCCAATTGCTGGATGGCCTTTTGACGATCGGGTTCTTTTTCTCGAATCTCGTTGGCAATGGTGTTCCAATGATTTTTTGAATAGTCTTGACTGTTAATCCAGTGGATGATGGTCTCTGTATACATAGTAACCTCCTTAATGTTGCAGTATTGTATCGGATTTTCAATGATGATGCGATATGGGACGTGAGTAAACAGGGTTAACGACGCCGTTATAACGTGACTATAGATAGACTTTAGTGTTTCTATAAACGAGCAGATTTATTCTAAATATGAAGGCTACATATCTATAAATAACTAACGATTCTCATAAAGCAGATATTTAGAGCAAATTCAACTAGATTTATCTGATGAATTGACAGCTAAACTCGTCTTTTAAACGGTATATAAGATATTGATATTTATATCATAGCTGTTGATAACTCATTCTGGCGGTTTTTCCCGGTGCATGTTGATTAAACGGACAGACCGCTGATGGGTTATATAGCTAACGAACCAACTCATGAAAATAATGAGCCTGTTTTTGAAGGAGACGATAAATAGGATATGGATAAAGCCCCATAAGAGCCATGCAACAAACCCACTAAAGGTAAAATGGGGTAACTGAGCAACTGCTTTTGAACGGCCAATGGTGGCCATGGTGCCTTTGTCATTATACTGAAAAGAGCCTCTCGGTTTTTTCTTGAGATCCTGTTTTATCTGTTGAGCCACAAATCGTCCAGCCTGTAGGGCGCCTTGAGCGACGGCCGGGACGATCCTTCCTTTTCTATCTTCTAAGTAGGCACAATCCCCTATACAAAATATATTAGGGTCTTCTTGGATAGAAAAATCAGGATTTACCATGGCTTGGCCCATGTTGTTAGTATGAGAGGTGCAGGTTTTGATGAGGGGAGAGGCGGCATTTCCGGCGGCCCAAATAATGTTTTCTGTTTCAATAAATCGGCCCTTAAACCCAACGCCACAGGCGTTAATGACTTCTACAAAGGTGTTTAAGACGACTTCAACGCCCAGTTGTTCTAAATTATGCTTTGCTTTTATAGACAGGTGGCTGGGGTACCGATTGAGGACACGGTCACTGCCTTCAATAAGAATAATTTTAGAGGTTCTAGTATCGAATCGATTAAAGTCTTTGACCAGTGTCTTATGAGTCATTTCGGCAATAGCGCCTGCCATTTCCACTCCTGTTGGGCCTGCACCGACAATAACAAAGGTACTGTATCGGTTTTGCTTTTCTTGAAAGCGCGTCCGTTCAGCCTTTTCCAGTGAATAGAGGAGCCGTTCTCGGATTTTTATGGCATCCTTCATGGTTTTTAAGCCCCAGGCGTGTTCTTCCCATTCTGGTTTCCCAAAATAGGAGTGGCGTGCCCCTGTGGCAATAATAAGATAATCGTAAGGAAAGGTTTGATTAGAGTTTTTTACGATAACCTCTTTTTTATCGCGATCAATATCAATGACGTTTCCAATGAGGACAGTTATATTTTTTTTGCCTCTAAAGAGTCCTCGGATAGGGTAGGCAATTTGGGCTGGCGAGAGCATAGCCGTTGCAACTTGATAAAGTAAGGGTTGAAAGAGATGGTGGTTACATCGATCGATAAGAGTAATCGAAAGATTGCAGGCGGCTAACGACTTTGCGATCACACAACCTCCAAATCCACCTCCAATAATTAAGACACGCTGCTGATTTTGCACTAGGGGTCCTCACATAAGCGATAATCGATAATATTTTCAGGAATTATATACCTTTTGGAGTTACTTGTTAAACCCTAATAAAATATCGTGTTTGGTGTAAATAGGTATAGTCAGTCGTATGTTATACTTAATTATACAAGTGATGTTAACTACAGAGTGAAGAGGAGAGGGGTATCTATGCCAACCATATTTTCTCAGATTATTCAGGGAACTATCCCTAGCCATAAACTCTATGAAGATGATCGTTATTATTGTTTTTTAGATATTCGACCTATTTCAGAGGGCCATTCGCTGGTTATTCCAAAAGTTGAAGTGGATTATATCTTTGATTTAGAGGACGATCTTTTATCGGGTATGATGCCGGTCGCCAAAAAACTGGCCAGGGCGTTAAAGCACGTGGTCTCATGTGAGCGGGTAGGGATATTAGTGGCAGGTTTGGAAGTGCCTCATGCACATCTTCATCTTGTGCCGATTACCTCTGAAACGCAGTTAAGTTTTGAGCATGCAACACCGGCCAATCAGGACGACTTGGCTCGTCTAGCTGAAACGATAAGCGCTGTTTTGAACTAGACAACAATCGTTTAGTCTGACTCAGACGACGTGGGTTTAAGGATGGATAATAGCTGATGACTCCCTTTCAAAAAGTGGAAAGGCGTCGGTTTGAGTTGGGGATGAAGGCCTTTTTCGCGTAAAGAGTCGAGTAATTTTTTAGAACTAGGAATACAATTGCACCATAAGCCTTTTAAGGGTTTTTAAAAAATAAATTATTCGAGGATAGCTACAACAACACACTTTTTCAGGATACTTATTTTTTCTTGTTCCTATAAAATATCCAGATCGCATTTGCAAAGACTAAAGTACCAATCAACATCCCCATTTTCGGATTCGGTGAAAAATTGTTTTTTAAGACATAGACAGGTCTTTGTTTTGAAAATAGGAAAGTTGGATACTGTACGTTAATAAACGCGGAAATAGTGGCGATATATCAGGCGTCTAAATAATAAAATTCGAACTGGCTATTTCGTTTTGTATGCTAATGACGGATAGCGCTCTTTCGTATAAAAGACTTGATTCGAACCAGTACCTTCCGTTGGTTTCCCTATAAAC
>CAZIOF010000231.1:0-2874 GCA_964540745.1 uncultured Candidatus Marinamargulisbacteria bacterium | reverse complement strand
ACAACACTCTTAAATCTTGTTGCAGGAATCGACAAAGATGCGAGCGGAGCTGTTACCTTAAAAAATGGTCAAACTCTGGACTCAATTCGTGTCTCCTACATGTTTCAAACTCCTCGTCTTTTGCCCTGGATGACGGTGCGGGACAATGTGCGCGTCGTCCTTGATGAAACGACTGCAAAAGATGGAAGAGCCGAACGGTTGCTGGAACGAATGGATCTTGCTGCCTCGCTAAATGAGTTCCCAAACCGCCTGTCTGGCGGAATGCAACGGCGGGTTGCCCTGGCACGCGCTTTCGCGACCGAACCACAATTGCTACTCCTCGATGAACCCTTCGTTTCACTTGCCCTACCCGTTGGTAATTTGTTGCGCCAGTTGTTGCTTGACCTGTGGAAAACGCGGCCTACCACAGTAATTTTTGTGACCCATGATTTGCGGGAAGCAATTTATCTGGCGGATCGCATCGTGTTTCTTTCTCGTGGCCCGTCACAGGTGGTTCTCGAAAAATCAGTGGACCTGGCGCGGCCCCGACAAATAGACGACCCCGAGATAGATCGTTTTCGCCATGATCTATTGTCAAAGCATCAGTCATTGTTACATGGGATGGCTGGCCCACAATCAGTTAGTGATAAATGACGACTTCATTTAGGTGATGAGCTTTAAAAGCAAGTTAGAAAGGTGCGTTGAATAAAGTGAGCAACAGCAGTAATTCCCACGTAAGCCCAATTCTAAAAGCCGCTGGAATAGTGAAGTTCTATGGTGCGCGAAAAGCACTCGACGCCGTCGATATTACAATTCAACCTGGAGAATTCGTTGCACTCCTCGGGCCAAACGGAGCTGGTAAAACGACCCTGTTTCAACTATTAACCGGCCTATTTGTTCCTGATGCAGGAACCATTCATATTGGAGGCATTGACATCCGTAAAAATGCTGTTCCTGCCCTTGCCGGAATTGGCGTTGTGTTCCAACAACCTACCCTCGATCTTGATCTTTCTGTAATAGATAATTTGCAGTTCCACGGAAGCCTTCATGGGCTAGGCACACGAGAAACACGGTTGCGAATTGATGAGGAGCTAAAGCAATTGAAGCTTTCCGATCGCTTTGGCGATCGTGCAAGAGCCTTAAGTGGTGGCCAAAGAAGACGAATAGAGCTAGCACGGGCACTGCTGCATCGACCTCAATTTTTGTTAATGGACGAACCAACAGTCGGTCTCGACCCGAGTAGTCGACGGGATTTACTGTCGTACGTTCTTCAACTCAAACAAGAACGTCAAATGGCAATTCTGTGGGCAAGCCATTTAGTAGACGAAGCGGAAAAAGCTGATCGAGTAATTGTCCTCCATGAGGGCCGCGTCCTATTCGATGGCGAACCAGATAAACTCGTCAAGGACACCAATGCCAACGACCTTCACGATGCCTTTGTGTCCATAACGAAAAAGAATTAGGCGCTTATTGCCTTATATAGGGTTATGATGGACAAAAAGGCTTCGTGCCGCGCGGGCCCTAGGCCGCAACTGGTTAGTGTTGGTTGAACCCGGAAGGTTCTTGATGCGATTGAACTCTAGTTTTACCGACCTCATAGGGAATACACCGTTAGTTAAGCTGAAACGTGCTTCTGAACTAACCGGATGTAATATTTTTGGAAAGTGTGAATTTCTTAACCCAGGTCAATCGGTTAAAGATCGCGCGGCATTATATATAGTCCGGGATGCGGAGCAAAAGGGCCAACTTAAACCGGGCGGTGTAATTGTCGAGGGAACGGCCGGGAATACTGGGATCGGGCTCGCCTTGGTAGGAAAAGCCCTCGGCTATAGTTCAGTAATCGTAATGCCGGAAACACAGAGCCAAGAAAAAAAGGACATGCTGAGAATGTGTGGCGCCGACTTACGCTTGGTCCCAGCACTACCCTACAGTGATCCTGGCAACTACATACGTTATTCTGGAAAATTGGCTGAGGAAATAGCTACAACAAATAAGGCAGGCGCCATTTGGGCCAACCAATTTGATAATGTTGCAAATCGGCAAGCTCACATTGACGGGACGGGCCCTGAAATTTGGGAGCAAACAGGTGGTCGAATTGACGCTTTTACGTGCTCAGTAGGCACCGGCGGTACGATTGCAGGCATTGGTACAGTGCTTAAGGAACGAAATTCGGACATACAGATCGTTCTGTCAGACCCAATGGGTTCGGGCCTATATAGCCTGTATACACAAGGAGAGGCCAAGCCAGAAGGCTCATCAATCACAGAGGGAATAGGCCAAGGTCGAATCACCAAAAATTTGGAGAATGCTCCGATAGACGACTTTCAACAGGTGTCGGACGAAGAGGCCTTAAAAGTGATTTTCGATCTCCTCCAGTATGAAGGCCTTTTAATGGGCGGCTCCACTGGCATCAATGTCGCAGGCGCCATCAAGTTGGCAAATAAAATTGGGCCTGGCTCCACGATCATTACAATCCTGTGCGATTACGGAAGCCGCTATGCAAGTAAGGTTTTCAATCCTGAATTTCTTAAGGAAAAAGGCCTTCCCCTTCCCGATTGGATGATCTGATGAAGGCTCCTGAAACTAAACTTCTGTTTAGTGATGATGCATATTTAAAAAAATGCCGAGCCACCGTAATCGCTACCCATGAGGAAGGCTTCCAACTCGATCAAACCGTTTTTTACGGTCGAGGCGGTGGCCAGCCTGGCGATATCGGGTTTCTTACGCTTCCGGATGATACCAAAATTGAAATTATTGACACTGTTAGAAGTGAATGTGGGAAGCATTTAATTCACGTGCCCGGATCAAAACAAGTGATGCCAGAGCCCGGCACTAGCGTCACAGCAACCATCGAGTGGCCACGTCGCTACCAACTGATGCGAATGCATAGCTGTC
>CAZIOF010000230.1:0-18318 GCA_964540745.1 uncultured Candidatus Marinamargulisbacteria bacterium | reverse complement strand
GATATGATAAAGCCCAAAATTAGAGTCACCCCTGTCAACTGCTTCAGAACGAGCTGATGACCCCTTCAGGTATTTTAGGTATTCTTGTATTAGAATCTGCTCCTGAGTAACGCCTAATAAGCACAATATTATAATCTTATGTAAAATTGACACATCTAACTTCCTCAACGTTTCTGAAGCCTCTTCTGGATAAAACTCTGCCACTTTATTAAAATCAGTTAATGTTAATGAATAATAAGTCTGATCATCTTTAATTAATAAGCCTAAACGCTTTACACCCTCTTCCTCGGCCTGATTAACATGGGCTTTAAATGCGTCTTTGGATGTAAAGGTTTCAACTGAAAAATAGCGCTTTAATTCAGACAGTAACCACTCCTTATTAATATGATCTAAACCAAAACAAACACGATGTGTAGGATACAGGTTTAACCCTTCATCAAATAGATTGGATAGAAACACCATCATGTAGTCAGACTGGGACTTGAGCTCGGCACCATTCTGACGACAAAAGTCTTTATAGTGTAACGACGTTGTATACCGGTGATGGCCATCTGCAATCAATAATGTTTTATCTTGAAAGAATACTTCAAGTTGTTCTATTAAGTTAGTATCTGAAAGACGCCACACTCGATAACAGTCCTCTTGGTAAGGGATATTGTATAACGGTTGTTTGTCTAACTCAGCCTCAATTAATGCACGAAATTGATTTTCTTCATCACAAAACAATGTAAATACCTGACTTAAATTAGACTTACAACTTTTCATTAACGATAGCCGATCCTCAATAGGCCCTGAAAGTGTATTCTCATGGGGTAATACAACCCCTTCCGAAAAAGGGACTGCTTCAATAACCCCAACAAGACCAATCAAGCGCTTACGACCACCTTCTTTAGCTTTATAGTCGTGTTCATATAGATAAAAGCTCGGAGTCGTATCTTTCACTAGGGTTCCATTTTCCTTCCAGGAGTCTAAGGTTTCCTTTGCACGTGAATAACGGTTATTAGAATCGCTATCTGACGGATACTGTTTTCCTAAAATGAGGCGAATCACATTATGAGGATTCCGTTCATACAACGCATCTTGTAACTCATCCGAAATAACATCGTATGGCGGAGCTAAAACACCTGAAAGATCGTCAGTATCATTTGAATATCGTAACGCCTGAAATGGTTTAATAGTTAACATTGGAGTACCTCATTCACTAATATTTTCTTATCCATCGATTTCTTTAGCGACTAAATTATAAGTTAAATTAACCTAGGTGTACAATTTTGAATTAACTACAAACTTATTTACAAAAAATATTCTGCCCCACGAAAAATATCCTATGGTATTATTAGTACGTTTAACCATACGTTATAGAAGGATTATTATGACACCATGATTGAATATAATTTTATATCTTCCCTATTGAACATAACCCTATTAGGGTCGGTATTTTTATCCATTTTTTGTTTGATCAAGTTACAATATACCATCAAAAGGACTTTAAAAAAGGATAAAAGCACTGACATTAGTCTACTTATTTCAGAGGGACTACTTACCTATAGTAAGCGTGTATTGAGCAGTACGTTACAACTTACACTCTATGTCACTGTATTGCTTTTTATACTCAGTATTATTTTTGATAGGGGGTTTTCTTGGTTACAAATAGGCGCCTTCATCATCGGGGCTGTTACCATGTCTCTCATAGCCTTTTGCATTCAATATTTTGGCCCTAAATTGATACCATCTATTATCTATTCATCACAAACTTATTTAAAAGATGCCCTCTCTTATTTATTTTCAAGTTGCTTTTTACTTGGATTATTATCGTTTAGTCTCATTACCTCAGGTATTTTCACATGCATTATCTTTTTAAAAATAAACTCTATTATTGGATTTGGCCTGGGAGTTAGCTTATCTTCTTTTTTTCTTCGTATTGGTGGAGGACTATACAAAACAGGGTCTGATATTGGCGCAAAAAGAGCGTCAAAAATAGAATCATCGTTACCAGACTTTGATCGACGAAACCCTGGAACCCTCGTGGATATGACTGGCTCTTTTGTGGGTGATATGATGGGTTATGGGACTGACATCATTAGTTCTTTCATTTTTGCTTTTATTGCCTGTTTACTCGTCCCTTATGCACTGTATCATTCAGCTAAGATTTCATTTGATGTCTATCAAACACTCTTCTTTATTCCTGTCTTTATACTTTTAGTAGGCTTTGTTACAACTCTCCTGACATTTTTATTTGCTCATTTACTTCTTATGAAGAAGCGATACAGTAATTATCTTCTAGAGTGTCTTTACTTTTCCGTCATTCTTTCTGGGGTAATCTTATTTATTATCTTCCAATATACAAGTATCCCACTATTGACGATTCCGCTTTGGTTTTCTCAACATAAAATTGCTCTATTTCCACCGTACTTTATTGGTTTAATTGGTGCGGCCTTAATCGGTTTTACCTCAGAATTCATGACCTCATCACGATTTAAGCCTGCACGACCTATTGCAACAGAGTCTGAATTTGGGTCAGAGCTATCTATCATCAATGCGAATGCAACTAGTCTTAAAAGTAATGGGTTATTCCTAATTCTTATTATTTCTATACTCGTAAGTTCATTCCATTTTGCTGGTTTCTTTGGTATTTCATTAGCTACAATGGGCATGCTATCACTCATCTGCCTCATCTTTATTGTTAAACTATTTCACCCTTTGGCAAGCAATGCCATGAAAGTGGCTACGCTAAGTGATTATTCCCACACTGCGATACAACATCTCCACCGACTAAATAGTATTGGGACAACAACAATTGCTTTGGGAAATGGATTTGTCTCAGCAGCTGCAATACTTTCCACCATTAGTTTATTATTTTCCCTATGCTTGTTTGGTGATCTTGACTTATCTTATTTACTGCTTATAGATACTTTTCTTTTAGTGGGTATCCTTACAGGTGGTACACTTCCTTTTATTTTCTCGGGATTTCTTCTAACCGGGCTTAGAAAAGCTGTGCTCAATAGCATCACGGAAATTAGTCGACAATTTAAAGAAATCCCTTATCTATATGAAGATAAAGCAAAACCAGATGTTATTAAAGCCTCGGATAAACAGTCTTGTATTGCGATGGATTCTCTCATTATTCCCGGGATACTCATGGCAGCCGTTCCAATCATCGTAGGGTATGGGTTGGGGGAACGCTTTTTATTTGGGATTGTATTAGGCACCTTTTTATCTGGTTTTAACCAAGGTTATTTCTGGTCTAATTTAGGAGATTCATTGTACCAGGCAAAACATGTCATTGAAGGGGGCTATTATGGCGGCAAGGAAAGCATCCTCTTTTCCAATATTGAGACAGCCGGTAATATCGGTGCTTTCTATAAGGATCTCTTAGGTCCAAGTATCACGATTTTAATCAAATCTGTTACTATTATCTCCATGCTCGTCTTTTTATTATTATCGTTACCTTGAAAGGATTATTATGAGAAAACCTATTATTGCTGGAAATTGGAAAATGAATAAAACACTTGAAGAAGCAATCTCTTTGGCTCAACAATTAGATATCGCTCTAACTAAAACTTCTAAAGTGGATATTCTTCTTTGTCCTCCTTTTGTCTATTTACAAGCCTTAGTGGAAACCCTATCTAATAGCAACATAACTGTAGGCGCACAAAACGTCTATTCTCAGTTGTCTGGCGCCTTTACAGGTGAGATATCCCCTTCCATGCTAACATCTATTGGATGTACCTCTGTTATTATCGGACACTCTGAGCGTCGAACAATATTTAATGAAACAAATAATGCGCTGAACAAAAAGATCTTACTTGCGCTCTCTAATGGGCTTCAGGTTATCTATTGCGTTGGGGAATCACTAGAAGAAAGAGAGTCTAATAACACACTATCTGTCATTACAGAACAGCTTAATGATGGTTTAAATGGTGTTTCTGTTACCCCAGATGGGGCCCAATTGATCATTGCCTATGAGCCGGTTTGGGCAATTGGGACAGGTAAAGTTGCGACCCCTGAACAGGCACAAGATGTCCATCACTTTATACGTAAACAATTAGCACTTATATGGAATAAAGATACTGCAAATAACACCCGAATCCAGTACGGAGGATCCGTAAAACCATCTAACTTTGATGCTATTATAGAGCAACCAGATATCGATGGGGCTCTTGTAGGGGGTGCTAGTCTGATTGCTAAAGATTTTATTGATATTGTTAACACATCAAAACAAATGATTATCACACATTAGGAGTTTATAATGCCTCAATTAATATTAAAATTACTTATAGGGATCTTGTTATACTATGGTAGCGCGATAGGTCTTGTTCACGGGGCTACTGAAACTAAATCAGTCAATCCCATTGTCAGATTAGACACTACTTATGGAAGTATTTTTATCGAACTGCATGCCAAAGAAGCTCCTATTTCCGCCAAAAACTTTTTAGATTACGCTCGGTCAGGATATTACGACAATACTATTTTCCATCGCGTCATTGATAACTTTATGGTTCAGGGGGGCGGATTTGACAAGACACATACACAGAAGAACACACATGACCCGATTAAAAATGAGGCTGATAATGGGTTGCTAAATCAACGTGGTTCTGTTGCTATGGCGCGAACAAATGTCATTGATAGCGCCACATCCCAATTTTTTATCAATGTTACAAATAACTCTTTTTTAAATCATTCAGGGAAGTCTGCGCAAGGCTATGGTTACGCTGTTTTTGGAAAAGTCATACAAGGAATGGACGTGGTTGATAAGATCAAGGTTTCCCCCACACATACAGCCAACATTAACATCAGAGGAAAACATTACCCTGTAAAAGATGTCCCTAAGATACCTATACTTATAAAGAAAGTATACATTATAAAAGACCTTATACTTCCAGATCCTGACGACATCTCTGCTAAACCTAAAAAGAAACATCCTGGTATAGATCCAGAAGATAACAAGCGTACTTCAGGTGAAACTTCAGGTGAAGCAGTCCTTCACTAGGTCAAGACACATAATAGGTCCTGCCTAGTTATTAATCATAGAGTAACGCCATAACAATGTTATATTATGGCGTTACTCTATACCATTTAATCTATCTGTTTATGTATTTATCCCAAGTTGCATTTAACTCAGGGTTGTTAACCCATCCAAGCACATAGTCCGCATAAGCTTCAGCTGTCGCACCATCAGAACGCCCAGTTAACTGTACCTTACGTTCAAACTGTGCACAAATATCAAGCGCTTTCTCTAATCGCTGAGCAGGCTCAACTTGACCAATATGTTGTAGTAATAATGCTGATGCCTTAATCATTGAAGACGGATCTGCATACTGCGCCCGACCTTCATCTACCATACGTGGAGCGCTTCCGTGAATCGCTTCAAACATGGCCCACTTTTTGCCTATGTTTGCACTTCCTGCAGTACCAACGCCACCTTGAATCTGCCCCGCTTCATCTGTCAAAATATCGCCATACAAATTAGGCATAACCAAGACTTGAAAACCACTACGTCGAGCAGGATCTAAAAGTTTTGCTGTCATAATATCGATGTACCATTCATCAAGCGTAATTCCTGGGTATTCCTCTGCAACTCGACTTGCCATTTCTGAAAATCGACCATCAGTGGTCTTCACAACATTGGACTTTGTAACTACCGTAACACGTGTTTTATTATTCTTTTTTGCAAACTCAAACGCGAGACGGATAATTCGTTCTGCGCCAGGTTCTGTAATAACCTTAAAATCAAAACTGACATCATCGCCAACATTAAAGCCTCTAGACCCTAAGACATAGGCACCCTCTGTATTTTCACGGAAAAAACACCAGTCTATTCCTAGTTTAGGTACTTTAACAGGTCTTACGCATGCAAACAGATCTAACTCTCGTCTCATAGACACATTGGCGCTTTCAATATTAGGCCAATTATCACCCTTTTGAGGCGTCGTTGTAGGTCCTTTAAGAATAACATCACATGCTTTTAACTCTTCAAGAACGTCATCTGGAATAGCCTTATTATGCTTTGCTCTATTTTCGATAGTTAAGCCTTCTATTAATCGAAACTTAATCTTTCCTTGCTCTTTTGCATCTTGTAATAAGGTCTCAAGAATTCGCTGTGCTTGTTTAGAAATCTCAATTCCAATGCCATCTCCAGGACAAACACCAATTTCAATGGTGCTTAATTTATTAAAATCAGTCCACTCTGAGTTGGTTTTTAATTTTTCGACACGCTCAAGTTGCTCCGTTACTATCTGACGAAATTTGTCCACGGCTGTATCAACCGCTTCACTTGTTACTTGATTTACTGCTACTGTCATTTTTAACCCTCCTATTGATAATAATCTTAAAGAATGAAAGTTATTATACGATGCGCGTTAATTTCATAAAAGCACTATTTTAGTGTCGTCGCTTAAAGGATATTACTGTATTTTTCATAAGCATAGCTATTGTCATAGGCCCCACACCTCCAGGGACGGGAGTAATAAATGAACATTTCTTAGACACATTGTCATAATCTACATCGCCTACTAAACGGTAACCTTTCTCATTAGATGCATCAATACGATTGATCCCAACATCAATAACAACCGCATTTTCCTTAACCATATTGGGTTTAATGAAATTGGCTATACCTATTGCTGCGATTAGAATATCCGCTTGGGATGTAATAGCTTCAAGGTTTTCAGAACGAGAATGACAAATCGTTACCGTCGCATTGGCGTGAGGGTTTTTTTGAACTAATAATGCGGCTAAGGGTTTACCCACTATGTTGCTCCTACCCACAATAACCACATGTTTACCCTCGGTTGAAACTTTATAGTATTTTAACAATTCACAAACACCATACGGCGTACAGGATATAAATGTGGGAAGTCCTAATAACAATTTACCTACATTCATTGGATGAAAACCATCCACATCTTTATCAGGATCAATTAATTTCAACAGTTTTTGTTCATCAATTCCTTTAGGGAGAGGTAACTGTAACAAAATACCATCAACCTTTGAATTGGCATTCAAATCTTGAATAGTCTTTACGAGCTTTGACTCTGGCGTATCTTGAGGTAATAATATGTCAAACGATTGAATCCCAATCTCTTTACATGCCTTGATCTTCCGCCCTACGTAGGCCTCCGAGGCAGGGTTATCACCTACTAAAATAACAGCCAAACCTGGGGGCCGTTGATAGTGTGTAGACATAGAGGCTACCTCTTGTTTTAACTCCCCAATAATTGAATCTGAGACCTGTTTACCATTCAAGGTTTGGGTTAATTCTTGAGTCATCTTGGCCATTGGTTATTTCTCTCCTTTATTGATTTGTTTCTAAAACAAATCGTTGATTATCTTCTACCCCATCTTTATATTTATCATAGTCGCCCTCTTTATAGCCTTCTTCTTGACGCTTATGATTCAATTTATTTTTCTTAAAGTATAATGACATCACTTCCTGCGCATCCAAACCTGCGACACTACACATGGATACCCAGAAATGTAAGATATCAACTAATTCTATCTTAACGTTATCCCAATCGTCGGGATCTTTTTTCCACCATTTCCAATTCAAGCTATCGATTGCTTCAGCCGATTCTTGGCGTAAGGCTAACTCAAACTCTAGAAATCGTTTTCGCCGAATTTCAGGGTCCTCTATTTCGCTATATAATTCTGGATTAATCCGCTCATTTAACTCAATTTGTTCTTTAAAGATATTCTCTAAATCCATCCTTTTCTCCTTTCAACTATCAATCGTTTTTTACATACTGAGTGATTATTATACCTTAAGATTAACTATTACACCGTTCTAAAAATTATCGCACCTATGTTTACCGCACAAATACATAGTTTCTTAATATTTAATCTATAGCTATCTATTCCGCGTTATATTTCTTGTTTATTTATTTTTATTTGACGTAAGGTTATTTACTCGATATTATAGACAACATCCATGATAATTAGAATTAAAAGCGGTGCTTTAATTGGGCTTAACGCAACCGATATTGATATTGAAATTGATGCAAGCCAAGGATTACCTGGGGAAACTATTGTAGGTCTACCTGATAAGGTTATTAAAGAAAGCAAAAACCGTATTAAAACGGCTATCAAGAATAGTGGTTTTAAATATCCACTCAAATCCTATACGATTAATCTAGCACCTGCCGAGCTCCCAAAAGAAGGGGCTGTTTTTGACCTTCCCATCGCCACTGGTATTTTACAAGCAACCAACCAACTCCCCCTTATTCCAAACAGCCTAATGCTTGGTGAATTATCACTTGATGGAACTGTAAAACCTATAAGGAGTTTCTTATCCTTAGGCGTCTTTGCAAAAAAGTCTAGTGCCACTTCAATTTTTATTCCAACTGCCCATGAAATAGAAGCAGATCTCATTTATGATCCACGATTTATATTTATCGAACATCTAGCAGAACTACGATCTTATAAAAAACGAAAAAGGATTTCCCGATCACAAAAGAAACAGTGGTTACCCCCCACATTTAATCACGATATTTCAGATGTTAAAGGACAGCTCATGGGAAAACGGGCTCTAGAAATTGCTATCGCAGGACACCATAATTTATTAGTTGTTGGTCCCCCTGGCTCAGGAAAAACTATGTTACTTAAACGATTAACCACCATATTGCCGGACCCAAATGAAGATGAACTGATAGATATCCTTCGTATCCAAACCATGGTAGATACGACATTTGATTTAAAAAGACGTGTCTTACAACGACCATTTAGAACACCTCATCATACTATCTCATATGTTGGACTTGCTGGCGGAGGAAGCTACCCTACTCCCGGCGAAATAACATTAGCCCATAATGGTGTTCTATTTTTAGATGAATTTCCCGAATATCAACGTCAATCCATTGAAGTCTTACGTCAACCTCTAGAAAGTCATACGATTACTATTAGTCGTGCACATTTCAAATCCACTTTCCCAGCACAATTCATTTTAGTTGCAACAATGAACCCTTGTCCTTGTGGATATTTTGCAGATAAACATATTGCCTGCAGTTGTAAACCACACGACATTTCACGTTACTGGCGAAAAATCTCAGGCCCTATTTTAGACAGAATCGATATCATTATCGATTTCCCTAGATTGCCTACGAAAGACTTATTTCAATCAACATCAAATACCATGAATAATTATACCTCTGAAAAGATAAAAGCACGTATTAATAATGTTCGGAAAACCCAAACCAATCGGCAAGGTCTTTTGTTCAACGGCCTTTTAGAAGGGCATGCCTTAGAAAAGGTTTGCAAACTCACAAATACTGGAAAGGCCCTATTAGCAGAAGCAACCGACCGCTATCATTTTTCTGGTCGTTCCTTTAATAAATTATTAAAAGTTGCACGTACTATTGCGGATATGGAAAATGAAATATCTATCCAAGACGACCATCTTATTGAGGCTATTCAATTTAGAAGTCACGTATATGAAAAGTATTCAACATAATACCAAATAAGAAATGATAGAGAGTGTCATTTAATCACTTAATGATAATGATATGGTATGATTATTTTATGACATGGTTGATTTATCGGGAAGATTCTGTTGAAAACAATAACATTCGGTTAACACCAAAACAGTATCATTACCTAAAACATGTTCTAAGACTAGCGACTCATTCATCAGCAACTCTTGTTATTGAAAATACCGTTATTCTAGACGTTACTGTATCTCGGTTAGTGAAAGATACTTTAACGTTTATCATTAAATCAAAGCGACCTATACCCAACTTATCTAAGCCCTCAATAAGTCTCATTCAGGCATTACCTAAACAAGATAAGTTTTCTGACATATTGAAAACAAATACGGAGTTAGGGGTTGATCTCTTTATTCCACTCATTACTGAGCGTGTTATCTCCAGACCCTCTGACAAACAAATCCAATCTAAAATGGAACGTTGGAAAGCTGTTCTCGAACATGCTAGCAACCAATCTAAACAACATCGAATTCCAACTTTAACACCCATTATGACATCCTCTCAATTCGAAGATTATAGTCGTCGCCATCATCAAGGGTCTTTAAAAATACTCTTATGGGAAAGTGAAACAACGTTGGGATTAAAAGATGTCCTAAAGACGCTAAACTATGATTCTTTGCCCAGATCTATATGCTTGTTGGTAGGGCCAGAAGGAGGGCTATCACCCTCTGACGTCGCTTTTTTTACTAAACAAGGCTTTATTTCAACTAAACTATCTACAGGAATCTTAAGAACAGAAAATGCCGCACTCATTGCGTGCAGTCAACTTTTATATGAGTTCTCAGGTACTCTATAAGCCGGGTTCTGTTTATGTAGTCATTTATCTAGGCTTAGATTTACACTTAAGCTCAAGCGATCAACCCGGAAATCCTAACGAGACGGACCATCTCTCTTTCCCTATTTGATCTTGCTCCAGGTGGGGTTTACCGAATACATTGTTACCAATATACCCCGTGAGCTCTTACCTCACGATTTCACCCTTACCCAAAATTGGGCGGTATAATTTCTGTGGCACTTTCCATAGGATTTCTCCTCCCTCCCGTTAGGAGGCACCCTGCCCTGCGGAGCCCGGACTTTCCTCAGGAACGCGTTCCCGCGACTACTTAGAGTACCTGAGGCACCTACATTACCATATTTTTTAATCTATCACAAAATCTCGTAAAAAAGAATAATTCCTGTCACTTATTGTTTTAGGTATGTATCTGCTAGACCAGAAGCAGAAACCAACCATACTTCTCCTGAAAAGAAAACGGAATCACCAAATAAAAACATAGGGTTTGTTTTTGCTTTTACAGTAGCTGTATTTAAATACATCGATTGACCCTTGACATAAAAGAAGAATGTAATATCAACATTTTCCTCTGCTATTGTTTTTGCATCTTCCAAAGAAATATTATCGACTCTTTTTACAAAGTTATCCCAACTTGCACCGGAATACTGAGCCAGATCACTGTGTTTTTCCCAAACTTGAAGAACTGTTTCTTGATGACTATATTGATCACGTTCAATTAATTCCATCAGCTTGCTACAACCATTGAGTGTAAGAATGATTAGAATTCCAACGATAGAATACAGAATCGCTTGTTTACGCTTTGTCATTAGTTGTACCTTCTACATATATCTTCATATTGTTAGATATTAGAGTCTAATCGTTATATCGAACTAAAACGAACTCTTAGACTCTATTAATAAGCTCTGGTTCTGAGAGTGGGTTAAGATTCGATAGTGGTGGGCCCACAAGGACTTGAACCTTGGACACACCGGTTATGAGCCGGTTGCTCTAACCTACAGAGCTATGGGCCCCAAAGCTATATAAGCCTATCATATTTTAAACACACTTAAAAGAGTTTGAATGACAGTTATATAGATGCAAAAGAATCGTCTTTTTATACCAAATATTCTGTAAATGAGGATTAGGCGTCTTGTTTAATAATGGACTGTAACTGATTTAATAGTGCATTGACCTCCTGATCATGACCTGCGTCTTCTAACTGTTTAATCTTTTCTTTAATCTGTTGTATCTTAAGGTGATTCTCAGTTTGGTGAATGGCTTTCACATGACTTTTTAATACTGATTCATGAATAGGAGAACCTTCGAATTCAAACATCAATCGCGTTAATAACTGCCGATGTTCATGTTGGGTAGATTCTTCTAATAGATCTTTTCCAACTTTAGAAGACCTATGACACAGACTTGCAACCCCTTTATGATGCTCCAATGTAAAATTGTCTGAACTAAACATATTAAAGATCTTTTCTCGCGCCGTTGTACAACTGATCATTGAAAAAAGCAAATATTCTTCGGCTTTAACAACCTTAGATTTTGATTTTGACTTAGCTATAAATCCTTGTTTAATATTAACCGGATCTTGATTCACTCGAGATAATACTAATCCGTCATCCACACCAATTTTTTTGGCCAAAACACCCGAATAATAGCGTTGCATAATTGGATCTGTTTCCAATTGAATAATGGGTATCATCTCCTTGATAATAAGAGAAATATTTTGATGAATATTGGACGGATGGATTTTTAATAATCGGTTTAATGAAAATTCGAAAATAGATAGCGCTGATTTGATACGGTTTTGTAAGGCCTCTGAACCCTGTCGCGTAATATAGTCAGCTATATCTTCGCTATCTAAACTAATAATAGATACCTTAAAGTCTAGTTTTTGTAACACTTCATAAGAACGTTCTATTGCTTTTTGTCCTGCTTCGTCACCGTCCATGGCTAATATCACTGTGGATGAAAATCGCTTCATTTTTTTTGCTTGATCATCTGTTAAAGATGTTCCCATTATAGCAACGCAATTTTCAAAGCCATGTTGGTGGGCCATCAGCACATCCATATACCCTTCCGTAACTAAAAAGGATTTGTAATGACGTACAACCTTTTTGGCCAAATTAAGCCCATAAAGTAATTTTCTTTTATTAAATAAAAGACTCTCTTCACTATTAATATACTTGGCTACGTCTTTTCGGTCATTAGCCTTATAAATACGTCCGGAAAACCCCATTGTTCTTCCCAAATAATCGACAATAGGAAATACAATCCGTCCACGAAAACGAGATACCTTCTTCTGATTATGATTGAGATAAAATAAACCTGATTGTTTGAGATGTTCTTCAGAATACCCTTTATCTAGAAGATAACTTGCTAAATAAACCCCATCTGGTTCACAACCTATTTCAAATGTTTCAATAGTTTTTTTATGAAGACCACGTTGCTTTAAATAATTCAATGCATCACTATTATGATTAAGACCTTCAACATAAAGGCTTTTAACGTCACTCATTAATGCACGACATTCATCAAAAAAGATATCCTTCTGTTTCTGACGATACTGTTCGGCATCTGTGCCTTTTTCCTGTTTTTCTACGGAAATCCCTGCAAATTGTGCAATTTGAATAACAGACTCACTAAAGGATAAGTTATCAACTTTTTGGACAAACGCTATTAGATCACCTGATTCATGGCAACCAAAACAATGAAAGATCTGCTTTTCAGCACTAACTGTAAATGACGGGGTCTTTTCACTATGAAAGGGGCAGAGACCAATAAAGTTTCTACCCCTTTTTTTTAATGTGACATACTGAGAAATACACTCAACAATACCACTAAACTCTCGAACAGAGGTTATCGTTGATTCTGCAAGCATTAACCTCGCTTCTTTAAGACTGCCTGGGCAGCCGCTAAGCGTGCAATAGGAACCCGATAAGGCGAACACGATACATAATCAAATCCTTGGTTATAACAGAACTCTACTGAGCTAGGTTCTCCACCATGCTCTCCACAAATCCCTATCTTGAGGTTAGGTCTTTCACGACGTCCAGATTTAACAGCTATTTTGATTAATTGTCCAACGCCACGCTGATCTAAGACTTGGAATGGGTCGTCCTTCAAAATTCCTTTTTCAACATATTCAGGAAGAAACATACCTGCATCGTCTCTTGAAACTCCGAATGTCATCTGAGTCAGATCATTTGTTCCAAAAGAGAAGAATTCTGCTTCGGAGGCTACTTCATCCGCTAGTAAAGCTGCCCTTGGAATTTCAATCATTGTTCCAATCTGATAATCAACTTTTGAACCTTTTTCGTTGAAGACACGCTCTATTTCAGAAATAAGGGATTTCTTTAATGACGATAACTCATTCACTTCCCCAATTAAAGGCACCATAATTTCTGGTTGAACATCTTTTCCTTGTTGGGTTAATTCAACAGCCGCCTCTATAATAGCTCTTACTTGCATTTCATAGATTTCAGGAAAGGTAATACCTAAACGACAACCGCGATGGCCTAACATGGGGTTCATTTCTGTTAGACTTTCAACCTTTTTCTTTATATCTTCTTCACTAACATTTAGTTCTTCTGCTAGTTCAGACATGGCTTCTGCATCATGGGGTAAAAATTCATGCAATGGAGGGTCTAATAAACGTACAGTAACCGGGAGCCCTTCCATAGTTGTAAAAATAGAAATAAAGTCACCTTTTTGCATCGGTAAGATGGTTGCCAATGCAGAACGTCTTTCATCTAAAGTATTAGACAAAATCATTTTACGAACAGCTTTAATTCTAGAAGGCTCGAAAAACATATGCTCTGTTCGACAAAGACCGATTCCTTCTGCACCAAATTCTCGTGCAACTCTTGTATCTTGTTCTGTTTCAGCATTTGTACGAACTTTCATTGTCCTTACATCGTCTGCCCAAGCCATAATAACCGAAAAGTTATCAGATAATTCAGGTTGTTTTAATGGTACTTTTCCATCAATAACCTCACCCGTAGTTCCATTCAAAGTTATAAAGTCCCCTTCGGCAAGTGTTTTCCCCGCAACAGATACTGTCTTGTTACTTGCATTGATGTCCAATGCACTACACCCTGCAACACAACACTTACCCATACCTCTTGCAACAACTGCCGCATGGCTTGTCATACCCCCACGGGCTGTAAGTATTCCCTGAGCGACGTTCATGCCACCAATATCCTCAGGAGATGTTTCACTTCTAACTAATACAACATCTTCGCCTCGCGCAGACCATTCTTCTGCATCTTCAGATGTAAACACAACTTTACCTACAGCTGCGCCTGGAGAAGCGGGTAATCCTTTAGTAAGAGGATTCACATCAGCCTTAGGGTCAATCATAGGATGGAGAAGTTGATCAATTTGATCTGGAGCGACGCGTATCAATGCTTCATGTTTGTCTATTAATCCTTCCTTAACCATATCAACCGCAATATTAATTGCAGCCTCGGCGGTTCTCTTTCCATTCCTTGTTTGTAATAAGTAAAGTTTCTTGTCTTCAATCGTAAATTCAAGATCTTGCATATCGCGAAAATGTGATTCTAACTTCTTATAAATAGTCTCTAACTGGCCGTAAACTTCAGGCATTTGATTTTCAAGCTGAGAAATGGGTTGAGGAGTTCGAATGCCTGCAACAACATCTTCACCTTGTGCGTTAATCAAATATTCGCCATAAAATTTATTGTCACCATTTCCAGGATCACGTGTAAAAGCAACACCAGTACCAGAGCTTTCTCCTAAATTTCCAAATACCATTGCTTGGACATTAACGGCTGTACCCCACTCACTTGGGATACGATTAATTTTACGATATTTAATGGCGCGATCTGCATTCCAAGACTTAAATACGGCTGCCACTGATAATTTTAATTGTTCAATTGGCTCCTGAGGAAACGAAACCCCTTTTTCTTGTAAGAATGCTTTATATTCAGCAACAATCTCTTTTAATGCTTCAACAGAAAGAGCTGTATCTTCTTGTATATTATTTTGAGATTTTTTCGCATCTAGAATACGTTCAAAGTCGTGATGGGCTAAATTCAAAACAACGTTAGAGAACATTTGAATAAATCGACGATAGCTATCCCATGCAAAACGTTCAGATCCTGAACGTGCAGCCAATCCATTAACTGAATTGTCATTTAATCCTAGATTGAGAACCGTATCCATCATACCTGGCATAGAGACACGTGATCCAGATCTGACAGAAAATAAGAGCGGATTTTCGGAATCCCCGAAACACTTTCCCTGTGCTTGTTCTACCTTCAGAATATTACCTTCCAATTCATTAACCAGTTCCTCAGAAAGCTGATTTTCATTTTGATAGAATTTGGTACATTCATTTGTTGAAATAGTAAATCCCTCGGGTACAGGAATCCCTAAATTAGTCATTTCAGCTAAATTGGCTCCCTTTCCCCCAAGAGTCTCCCTCATTTTCCCTGTACCTTCTGTATCACTACCTCCAAAAAAATAAATACTCTTCACAGTTGTTGCTGTTGTCATTACAAAACTCCCTCTATTTTAATATTTTTTAAGTTCATTATATTTATTTTGGTGGAGCTAAGGGGAGTTGAACCCCTGACCTCTTGAATGCCATTCAAGCGCTCTACCAACTGAGCTATAGCCCCAAAATTAAACACCAAGGTTTAATGATAAAAAATAACTGCTTTTTTTTCAAACCAATTATCTAAGTTATAAAAAGTTCGTACATCCTCAACCATAACATGAATAATAACAGCATTATAATCCATAATTATCCAACCACTACTTCGTTCACCTGAAACGCGTGGGTGTTCATAAAGATCCTCAAACAATATCTCCTTCTCCATACAAAACCTTGAAAGCTCATTATCTAATGTTTCAACCAAGGAGTTACAATGAACAATGTTGGAGACACTTAAAACGACCATATAATCAGAAACAGTCGCTTCACCAGAGATTTGAAAGACTCTAATATCACTAGCCTTATTTGCATCACAAGTATCCACTATTTTATGAATAAAGGGTTCAAGGGTATCTATTTTATTTCTCCGCTAGAATAGAATTTCTGTTGAATTGTTTCCCAATCACGCCCTAAAACAAGGGTTATATCTAGCTGTTTGTCGGCCCTATCATAAACAATAATTTGAGACGGGTCAATAAATAGAAACTGTGCAAGAGCAATAGCATCTTCAATATTACCCTTCCAATCAACGATTTTTGTATGTTCATAATTAAAGTTTCCGGCATTGCCGAAATTAGGCACTTGAATACCAACTTTTCTTAATGACTTGACTAAAGTCGAGGCCATCCCAGGCTTTCCATAACCATTTAACACTTCAACAAACAACACTCTATTAAGTTTAGGAATATGTTCCCTGCGAGTTTCAATTTGAGAGGATACACGATTAACTTCTTTTAACGTTATCATTCGACGCGGTTCTTTACTCGCATGCGAATCCACTGTTTGAACTTTGGTTATAGTACTCACGTCAGGAAATTCAAATCCTAATAATACCCGCTCGATAGCATTATCAATTCCAATAATATCAGGACGCCAATAACTTACGCCATCAACTAATGATACAGCCCCAGGAATGGTTCCAATATCAATATTATTCTGAAGAAATGCCTCATTAAACTGGTAGGATAGCCCAATAATTTCTTGTGCAGAAAAATTAGTTTTTACAGTATTTAATAATAATTTCACAATCTTAGGAAGTTCCCAAGAAAGCCCACCTTCAAATAATTGATTGAAAAAACTCTTCATAAAATGTTTTTGCCGATTAATTCGACCAATATCGCCTTCTCTATCTTTACGAAATCGAAGATATTGAATAGCTCTATCACCATCTAACTTTTGAGTACCTTTCTTTAGGTCGATGTATAAATCACCAGCCTTATCAACATAGTAAAGGTCTTTTTCAATATCAACATGAATACCTCCAAAATAATTAACTATTTTTTTAATGTCATCTAACTGAACTTTAACATGATATTGAATAGGAATATTTAAAAAATTGGAAAGCGTTTTTTTGAGTAAGGCAGTTCCCCCGTAAGCATAAGCATGGTTAACCTTATGGTGACCATATTCAGGAATTTTAAGATAGGTATCTCTAGGAATAGACAAAATCCCTACGCGTTTTTTATGATGATCCAAATGGGCTACTAAAATTGTGTCAGAACGTTTAGATATTTTAGTATCATCAATACCAAAAATTAGAACATTAATACCAGGCAATTGTGTTTTTGGCATAACTGACCAAAGTAATTCAATTAAAACAACCTTACTAAACAAATAGGTAACAGAAAAAAGAGAACCAAAAATAAGAGTAATGGAGAAAAACAGGACAATAATCCAGCGTTTCAAAAATCGTTTTCTATGTATCTGCCTAGGATTAATTTCCATCATGTTAAATGACGATATTTACAATAATAGTTATAACATTCAAGCGTTTTGGGATGTATAGGCATATCCTTAGATATCACATGACACAACGACGATTTTGCAACTTCATAGGTGGCTCTATTAAGATCCCTATTAGCAATTTCAACAACAGTATCTTTTTCAATATAAGTACGAGACGGTTCGATAAAATCTGATATAAATAAGATCTTCTCCAAATCAGACATATTGCCTGCTCCTGTTGTATGGTATTTCACTGCGTTCAAAATATCTGTATCGCTTATATTAAACTCTCTTGCTATATATATTGGGGCAAAAAAAGCATGCCATACTGAAGGGAACGCGTTAAATAGTTTTATCTGAAGCTCTTCCTCGGAAAACCCTACTAAATCATGGTGTCTGGGCGACATTTCTTTGGTGATATCATGCAACAGCCCTGCAATATATGCTAAATTAGAATCACATTTCCAATGTTGAGCAAGTTTTTTTGCTGTCAGAGCAACCCCTTTAACATGAGTGACCCTTTGTGTTGACAATTGCTGAGTGATGATATTTTCTAAATAACGAATGTCCAATTCGAATAAAAAGGCGGCAAACTAGGCCGCCTCACTTTTTCATCAATAGATTTAAGACTAAAATAGAAACACAATTACTAGAGA
>CAZIOF010000229.1:0-5231 GCA_964540745.1 uncultured Candidatus Marinamargulisbacteria bacterium | reverse complement strand
GGTGTGTTGTGTGGGGGTGGTGCTGGTGGTGGTGGTGGTGCTGGTGGTGCTGGTGGTGCTGGTGCTAGTAGAGCTAGTGTTGCTTGTCCCCGTGCTTGGTGTGATTGCGATCTAGCTGCATTCTGTGTTTCCCGTCTAGCTTCTGCTTGTCTTTGTTGTATAGCGTCTTGCTGTCTTCTTCGTCTCGCTTCTCCTCTTGTTTGTGGTTTGCTTTGATTTTTTCTTGCTGATCTTACTTTTTGCCCTGGTTCAATTGCTGAGGTAACTGGTGTGGCCATTTGTTTTTTTTACTCCTTTTTAAGTATTGAATTTAACTTTTTATTAGTAAATATATTAATAGCTGATGTTTCTTTTATTGATGGTTTGTAATAGAGCGATTAAATATTGTATATATATCTCATTAATAATAAGAAATATCAACCCCATTAACGTTTATTCTAATTAAGAAAGAGTTTTTGTTGTCTAATTTATTATAATTATAAATTATACCGGTATTATAATTAGTTTCTTTTTTGATTGTCTACTTTTGAGAATGAGATCATTACTCAACGACACATCATTTAGTCGATCATTAGTCCGTTATTAAACTGAAAAAGTGGGGTAAATGTCAGTAATAAACGATAATATATTTAGATGGGGTTTTATGATGTTTAAGCAGGTTTCATTGGTAATGGCTAAATCTGAGGCGTCTTTTAATAGTGCTGTAGACAAGTGTTCTCTACTTGACGATGTTATCAAATCCTATATGTGTGCCCGGGGCCTTTAAACCTGTTAGGGTTAATACAAGATCGTTTAAACCGATAACAGATTTGCGTTCCACACCTTTTTGTTGTCCAATGAAATTGAGTAAAAGTTTTGATGGTGATCTGGATCTTGTATTTAAACCTATTGTTGGTATTATTCAACAACAGAAGCCTTATCTTACGCGTCTTATAGCAGGTTATTTTCAACCTTTATTAGGTGATGACCTCTTTAGAGCCGCATTTTATGTTCATTACCGATCGTTATATTCGGCTTTGAATCCTCTGTTACATATTTATCATTTTGATAGTCCGAATGTTACTGTTGAAGATATAGCAGCATTTCATCAGACAAAGGCTTTTATTTTAAGTGTTTGTGTCCCTTATATGGGGACTCAGGTTGTGAAGCAACTAGGACTATCTATTCATATGGATCCTGGCTCATATCGTCGTAAAACAGATGTGGATTCTAGTTTAGGGGGAGAATCCTATTCTCAAGGTGTTCAGAGTGTGGCTTCTGAGCTCTTGGAATTTGAATCGTTAACGCCAGGGATTATTTATAAGATGCCGGGTGATTGTTTGCTTCGAAGCCCTCAAGGGACTGGGCCTAGGCTTTTTATAGCCGCATTTCTGTTTCCTCTGGATCACCCTTTTAATCATGCCATCATACCGCATCATATTTTGAAACCTAACGGTCGATCGTTCCTATAATTAGAATTGTTGTAAAACCATTCAGAGACTTCTATACTAGATCCTAATTATTACCTGTTAAGAAACTATTAGGGAGGTTGTTTATGCGTTTAGTAGCCTATGTGTTAGCCATGTTTTTGTTATCCTGTACGAGTTTTGCAACCATGTCGGATATTAATTTGATTATGTCCTTGACCTCTTCAGGGCCTATGAATGGCGGTATTCGTTATAATGTGGCACCTAATAGTGTGATTGATGTGATGGGGTCTGTTGAAAAGGGATCTGATGGGAAGTCTGATATTAACCTATGGGCAGACGCCTATATTGGTTATTGGGGTGTGGCTGTATATTACTATGGTGCAACTGAGAATACTAATGTGTGTGGCATGTTTGCGGTTGAGCAGCCTTTGGCTGATAAAGTAGCGATAGGTGTGGGACTTAAACTTGTTGATTTTGATGTGATGTCACGTGTCTTTAGTGTTGGGAATGGTGCAGATGCTTATTTAGTGTTGTCTTTGTAATATGATGAAACGTTTATTTAGTTTTAGTAGGGAGAGAAATTATGTTTAAAAATGGTTGTATGTTGACGGGGATTGCGGTGGGTTTACAGGCGTTTGGACATCATTTATTGAAGCGTTATTTGATGGAAACACAGTTATCTCTTTTTTCTACTGCGACGACCTATTTGCTATGGGGTGGTTTATGGTTGATGGTTTTAGGTTTAGCTGAGGCGCATTATGAGATCCCAACAGGGCCTTTGCGGTTGTTATTAATAGGGTTAACACTGTTTTGTGGTAGTTTGTATTTGTATGCATGTCTTTCCTATCGGGTTCTTATATTCATTACGCCACTTGGGGGTGCCAGTATCATTCTTAGTTTTCTGTGGTTAGGGACGGGGTTAAAAAAGCGTTTTTAGGCATACCGTGGGGTGTTTGGGAAATATGGAACCTGATTACTTAAGGTTTCTTTTGGGATGGTATGTCCTATTGATAGTCTCATTATCATGGTGATATTGGTAAGTAACGTGGGTTCTTGAGAGAGGGTGTATAGGGTATCTGTAAGAGCGTCTATATTTGCGTTAGTGTCCAATAGAATCTGTTGTGCATAGTCAGGATCAATACCAGGGCATTGATTAATAAAGTCATGTAACTCAGGATGAGAGAGACGTATCTTTAAGTGTATCTGATGTTCTTGGATATGCGTCATCTTGGCCAGTGTTGTTTCTAAAGAGGGTACAGGCACGAAGGTATCTGTGTTTTCTGGAATGAAAAACCATCCAAGGGGGGATTGTTTTAAGGGAAGTGTGTCCGCTCGTTGATCAAAGTCAAATAATTGGTTTTCATTTAGATAAGGTAAATTATGGGGTCCTATAGCCATGTTTTGCATGAGGCGTGACCCTACCCATGTGGAGGAGAAGTTAGGGATACTGTGCTTTTTGAAATCAGGGTCCTGAAATAGTTCTGTAAAGGCCCCTATTTGGTAGACCGATTCCCAGTGAGGGCCACGATCCTGACTTCGTGTAGCAAGAATCTTTTGTGGTTGATTATCAAGGTATGTATTGAATTCCACAAGAGTATGCGGTTCTGGACATATACCCAATATGCTGGCAACGATGGATCCGATAATATCTGCTGTGGCACGGCGTTTATTGGACATGTTTTTATAGAAGTAAAACGTGTTGCCTTTTTGTTCTTCCATATAGGAGGCGCCTTTTACAAAATAAGGGCAGAGATCGGGTCGTTCTTGTCGTTCAAAGGCGGGGATAAAAGGAGCGATAGATTCGGTTGTTTGCCTTTCAAAGGAGGGTGTAAAAGAGGCTATGGATGTGGTTGTGTGATGGTGTAGATATCGTCTTAAATATCTTGCTGTATGCCCTGTGAGTGCGGGTTGAATGAGATGCATAAGCTTTTAAATCCTTAAAAAGAGTGAGATTAGAGATAAGTGGAGCTAGGGGGCTTATCTTATGGGTAGGCCTTGATTTTTACAAGCCTCTTTTATGTCGTGAACGGTTAGTTCGCCATAATGGAGAAGCGAGGCAAGTAATGCGGCCTCACAGACCTCTAGGATATCTGAAATATGGGAGACCTTTCCTGCGCCGCCTGATGCAATTACGGGGATAGTGACGGTTTTACTGATGGTTTGTGTTAGAGGACGATCATAGCCATTTTTTGTCCCGTCTCTATCCATAGAGGTGAGTAGGATTTCACCAGCACCAAGGTGGGCCATATAGGCTGCCACTTGACGGCATCGATGCCTGTTGGATGACGACCACCGTGGCTAAAGACCTCCCATTGGCTATTATCATCACATCGAACCTCTTTAATGGGGTAGAGAGGTCGATCCTGTTGAGAGGATAGGGTTCTAGCATCAATGGCCACCACAATGCATTGGGATCCGCACTGTTGGCTACTTTCTTTGATGAGTTCGGGTGTTTTAATAGCGGCTGTATTAATAGAGACTTTATCGGCCCCTGCAATGAGCATGTCGCGGATGGTCGGTAGATCATTAATGCCACCCCCAACAGTGAACGGGATAAAGAGTTCTTTAGCTGTTTTTTCTACTAGATCACGTAGAATGTAGCGCTTATCGGAACTTGCTGTAATATCCAAAAAGACAAGTTCGTCTGCGCCCTGTTGGTCATAGCGTTTGGCTAGTTCGATGGGGTCGCCTGCATCTCTTAAATTCACAAAGTTAGTGCCTTTGACGACACGACCTTCTGTCACATCCAAACAGGGGATAATACGTCTTGCTAGCATGTGGTAATTCCTTCCGGGTGTCCCAGACAATAATCATGGTAACTCATCCTTGGTTTGCCTTCAGGTTTGACGGTTTTTAAATGGATCTTGTTATCTTTGATTTCGGCCTCAAGGATTTTAATTCGCTTTCCTTGCTGTATGAGATAAGCACCTGGTCTTGGTGAAAAGGCGCGGATTTTTGCGAGCCAAGTGATGGCTGGCTCGTCAAGTGAAAGGGCCATGTCTTCAGACTGGAGTTTTTTACAATAACTGGCTTGATGATGAACTTGTGGTAGGCCTTCCAGTGCTGTACGAGCAATAGGTTGAGACAGTAGTTCTGTGCACATATTAGCCGCACAGTCTGCTAACTTATCATGAAGCGATTCTAGATTATCGGTTTGTGTAATATCGCAGTGCTGTTGGGTGATGATGTTTCCTTCGTCCATGCGTGCATTCATACGCATGAGGGTGATGCCTGTTTGGGTGTCGTTATTGAGTAATGCGGCTTGAATGGGTGATGCACCGCGATAGGCGGGTAAAAGGGAGGCATGTAGATTGAGACAAATATATTGATCAGTGACTGATTTTGGGAGAATTCGGCCGTAGGCAAAGACAATAATAAGTGTGGGGTGGAAGGCGTCTAGTGTATCCTTGATGGCGTCTTTAGTGTTGGGTTGGGCAATGGGGATCTGATGGTCTAACGCCAGTTGTTTAACAGGGCTAAAGCGCTGTTTTTGACCTCTTCCTTGGGGTTTGTCAGGTTGGGTCACAATACCTACCAGTTGTTGGGTTTTTAATAGTTGTTTGAGGCTGGGAAGACAAATGTCTGGCGTTCCCATGAAGACAAGGCGTTCTTTTTTCATAATGTGCTCTATTATACGTCCTTTATTCTCGTTTTTTCTAGTGATTTGGTCATTTGTTGTGTTGAGGGCCTACCTTTTTTAGAGAGCATGGTTATGAGGTACGTGTTGATCTGTCTACCCGGGCCGGTTTAGGTGTGCTAAATAGGATAGTTATTTGGCTATTGAAAGTCCATAAATCTCGGATTTTTTGTTTGTTCGTTTGT
>CAZIOF010000228.1:0-3073 GCA_964540745.1 uncultured Candidatus Marinamargulisbacteria bacterium | reverse complement strand
GCAAGATCTTTATATTCGGCAAATTGTGTATAAAAGTGAAGAACTGGTCGCCAATCTACGTCTACAGGACCTTAGCGCTGAGTTCGCCTTGATCACCGTACCATTCGGGAACTATATTGAAGTGGATGGGGCTATCCGGTGCAAGACCTCTTCATGGCGTCGCATAGACGATAACATGATCCCACCCCGGGTTAAGATCGCTGGTCATTACGTTAATAGTATCCTTGCAAAAACTGAAGCCACGCTGGCTGGTTACGACGAAGCAGTCTTCATGAACCACGACGGAAGTGTCTCAGAGGGTTCAGGAGAGAACCTCTTTATGATCACTAACGGGATCCTTACTACTCCACCAGTTTCCGACAATAACCTAACTGGCATCACCAGAGATTCTGCCTGGACACTAGCAACTCAAGAATTAGGTTTAGAGGTGGTGGAACGACCCATTAGACGAACGGAATTGTACCTCGCAGACGAGGTTTTCTTAACGGGAACAGCAGCGCATATTACTCCAGTCGGTCACCTTGACGACCGCCCAATCGGCGACGGCGAAGTCGGTCCAATTACTGCCCAGATCCGAGGTATGTATCTAGGTAGTATCCGGGGAGACAACGATAAGTACTCCCACTGGTGCCAAGGTATAGTTCCCAACGTTGAGTAACAGTTCCATGAGCAAGTTCAAAGGGTACGTCGAGTCAACTCCGAAGTCCCGGCATCTCCAACGTGAAGCGGAAAACTACCTACCTGGCGGTAGCTCTCGGGGTACAGCATATTTCGAACCATATCCCTTCTTCGTTGATTATACAAAGGACCATCACGTTACTGACGTGGACGGCAACCGATATTTGGACTTCATGCTCAACGCTACAACTTACGTCCTGGGACACGCCAATCACAGAGTTATTCAAGCTGTCAAACATCAAGCGGACCGTGGTCTCAGCTACAGCACCCCTGCCCCATCTCAAATAAAGCTCGCTGAGATGCTGTGTAACAGGGTTCCTTCTGTCGAAAGGGTTCGGTTCACAAACTCTGGCACCGAGGGCACATTAAACGCAATCCGTGCGGCTCGTGCATTCACTGGCAGACATAAAATTGCCAAGATCGAGGGAGGATACCATGGCAACCACGAATACGTGTCTGTTAGCGTCTACACACCACTAGATGAGCTTGACACCAATACAACGACTTCTGTTCCTGAGTGGCCAGGCCAACCACCGAGCGTTGTTGATGACGTTCTTTCCCTACCCTACAACGACCTGGAAACTGCGGAGCGCATTCTTAGCCAGAACGCTGATGAACTAGCCTGTCTAATCATAGAACCGGTACTATCAAATTTTGGCTACCTTCCAGCCAATCCCCTTTACCTCCAAGGTATTCGCCAACTCACAACCAAACTTGGCATCCTGTTGATTTTCGACGAGGTCCAAAGCTTTCGACTTGCATCAGGTGGTGCACAGGAAATATACAACGTCACACCTGACTTGACCGCCTTCGGCAAGGTCATAGGTGGTGGAATGCCAATAGGTGCTTGGGGCGGACGGAACGATATCATGAATTTGTTCGACCCTACCACTGACCCAATCATTACTCACAGTGGCACCTTTAATGCCAATCCAATAACCATGGTCGCTGGTATCGCCACACTTGAACAGCTTACTCCCTCTACCTTAAAGGAGATGAACTCCTTGGGAGATACCCTCCGTGAAAAAATGCGATCCGTCTTTGATGAACTCAATATTGCTGCGCAAGTTACCGGGATCGGCTCGTTATTTGGCATCCACTTCTCTAATGAAGAAATCGTAGACTATCGATCGGTCCTCCAAGGCAATAGCAAAAAACGGATTAACCTTTTTAAAGCCCTTTTAGAAGAGGGTATCCTTATACAAACAAAGGCAGCAGGTGCACTTTGTACACTTACAACTTCTGATGAAGTCGATTCTTTGGTAGATGCTATTCGCCGAGTAATAGTCCGAATTTAATAGATACCAGTCCAACGACTCTAACAGATGAATACCGTTGAGTTAGTATGATTACTACTCTATAGTGCGACCCGGAAATCCCATGGAAATAACACCGAAGAGAGCTGGAAAGCTGAAACTCGCGCTGGACTTCGCAGCGTTCCCCGTTCGTTCATTAACCATGATTAATGATGATCGTTGGGGGTTTTCCTCTTTGAGATCTGAACGGTTTGAACATGTTGCCCGACATGTCCGAGGTCACTGTCTAGACGTCGGTTGTGGTGAAGGCAATCTGTTTGTCGAAGAATACTTGGGTGGGAAGGGTGCGGGTATTGACGTCTATCCATACAAAGGCCTGACCTCCGAGCAAATTGTAGAAAACATGTCTCGGTTTCCGTTCAGCGACGGAAGCTTTCAAAGCGTGACATTCATTGCTAATCTCAACCACGTACCGGAACCTATGCGTGACATTGAACTCGGAGAAGCGTACAGAGTCCTTGAGACCGGGGGTAATATCATTGTAACGATGGGCGTCCCTTTGGTTGAGGTACTGGCTCATCAATACATCTTCTTACTCAACCGGCTGTTCGGTGCCCAATATGAAGATACTGAGAAGGGTATGCACCATGACGAGCATTTTTTTGTGCCAGAAAAGGAGATCCTGAACCGGCTTTCAAGGGCAGGATTCAGTGGTGTCGTGAAGAAACGGTTTGGCACACAATGGGGCTTAAACCAACTTTACTTAGGATGGAAACGATGACGATGCACCTTGAGATCACCACCTACAACCAAGTGTTACTTAGTTTCTCATCTCTGAAATATGATAACTCCAGTGCTTTAAT
Source organism: uncultured Candidatus Marinamargulisbacteria bacterium (assembly GCA_964540745.1). Taxonomy (GTDB): domain Bacteria; phylum Margulisbacteria; class Marinamargulisbacteria; order JABIPA01; family JABIPA01; genus CAZIOF01. Next base: position 276 of record CAZIOF010000228.1, on the reverse strand, counting down.
ATACGACAAAGAGATCTCAAAGCTTAACGACCTGAAGTCTGTATACTCCATTTTCAAATCTCGGTCCCGTTAGCTACCATGTCATTGCGAGTATTCCAAGGAAGAATGATGACTATACTGCTCATGTCCCTCATCGTCGCAGCGCTGCTAGTCGCAGGCCAAACGTGTCTTAAACTCGGGCTGGAAAGAACCGGGGGAGTCGATAGCGGATCGCTTCTAGTATTCCATACATGGGTCACTGTATTAACGAACCCAATGGTGGTCCTTGGATTCATT
>CAZIOF010000227.1:0-16479 GCA_964540745.1 uncultured Candidatus Marinamargulisbacteria bacterium | reverse complement strand
AGATTAGGTAATATCTGGTTTAACGTGTGTCTTTGATTCGTTTAGATCAAGGCTGTATCGACGGATTCAGTCTGCGATGCAGGATATGTTAAGATAATGTTATCCATGGCATAGCGTAAGCCAGTGTTGAACTGTGGAATGAAGGAGTTGACTATTATATGGAAAAGACATCAATGCCACCGACCATATTTACCCATAAGACCGTGATTCCAGACACCGTTTTTGTTGCAGACGGAGCCCGAGTGACAGGTGATGTCCGTTTAGGCGATCAGGTCAGTATTTGGTTCAATGCTGTCTTAAGAGGCGATATTAATTTTATCCAAATCGGTGATCGGACCAACATCCAAGATAACTGTGTGTGTCATCTAGAAAATGATATTCCCTGTATTGTGGGGTCTGATGTGACGGTGGGTCATAATGCCATTTTACATGGCTGTACGGTGGAAGATGGTTGTTTAATTGGGATGGGAGCTATCGTCTTAAATGGTGCTCGAATAGGTAAGGGGTCTATTATTGGTGCAGGCGCGGTAGTGAAAGAGCATATGGTGGTTCCGCCTGGGTCTCTAGTGGTGGGGATTCCAGGAAAGATTATTCGAGATTGTGGGCCAGGATCCTACGACAATAATGTCAAATGGGCCGCTAAATATGTCGCCTTAGCAAAGCAGCATAAGTCTTAGGGGGAATAAGATGGCGGGTCATCTATGGTTAATAACAGGGGGCGTGTAAAATATCTTGATTGGACTAGCACACCTTTCCAAATAGACCATAGTTACTCTTTAGAAGCAGTTGTAGGTACTGATATGTCGTAAGTGATACCCATAGTGTTCACCTTTATTATTAATGAATTAATTATTAATGTATTAATATTTTTGTCAGGACATCGTTTGAAAGATGTTTAAATAAAGGCGGAAATGGGTAAAGATCCAATGGTAAACGATAGTGATAAGTACGTTTAATGCTTAGAGGGGGGCATTGTGGAAAGCAATCAAGATTTGAAAGATCTAATTGAAGAGGCCGTTGAGTGTGCAAAACGAAACGGAAAGCCGGATGATCCTGAGCAAGAAAAAGCCATTAAAAAGGCATATCGTGTAGCCGCCAAGTTAATTAACGGGGCTCACTATAGTGAAGCGGTGACCATTTTAGAGCCTTTATGTAATATGACCATGGGCCCTTTAAAGGCTAAGGCGGCCTACGCCATTGTGAGACTATTCATTACGAAGGGTCAATTTCGGTTGGTTCGCGATATCATGATTCAGTTAGCTCAATTAACGGAAAAAATTAAAGTGAATGTAGCCGAAAAGTGTACCTATTGGTTAATGGTCTATCATCATCTTGATGACGCCAAGAAGATACAGGCTGTTTTAGAAAACCATGCTCAGGATTATGGTCAAGAGGCCGCAAAAAGAATAGGGTCATTTATAACAATAGCAACAAGACAGGCCTCAGATGTGACAGAGGCGCTTTCAAACGTCAAATCGGACCCAGCGTTAGCTGAAAAAGTGGCCTTGAAATACGGCGTACGAAACGGAAAGCCAGAAGAGGCTGAACAGATCCAAGCCATTCATATGACGGTCCAATTGATGACAGCCTTGATGGAACATGATCACGTTGATCATGTTTATCATGTCCTAGAGGGATTATGCAATATGACCATGGGGCCGTTAAAATCCGAGGCTATTTGTTTAATGACGCACCTGTATATACAAAAGGGCCAGCCCACCTATGCCAAAAAAATTGCAGAAAAAGCGGCGTCATTAAAAGGCCAGATAAAGCTTAAAACGGCAGAAATGATTGCATTAGATTTAATAGAACACAACTATATCGAGGAAGTACAATCCATACTCAAGGTATTAGAGCAGGGTGATAAAGACGCCACAACACATAGTGTGGTAACGATTCAGAAGGCATTGAACACACATGGCGAGTTTGTGACGAAGGCCGTATCCTTCGATCAGATTAGGCAAGAACAGTTACGTGCTCAGTCTGAAAAAGAGGCTTCTGCTTCAAGTACGAAGGCTTTAGAGAGCCAGAAGAAAGGTCCAGATACACACGCCATTCAAAAGAAAATAAAACAATTTTTAACAGCCTTTGAGCCTGGAACATTAGAGTTTGTGACGAAAAAAGAGGAGACCGTTCCGTTTACCTTTACAGTAGATGATCAGCATATGGATGTAAAATTAACGAAAAAGTCAAAAAAAATACAGTATCATTACAGACTGACGTCTGGTCGGTTAACAAGAGATAAGATGGATGTGGATCAAGAAGAATTTCCATCTTTTATTAGATTATTATCAACGATCTTCAAGGCTATCAGTGACGATAAAACAGTCTATAAAGTCCTTTCTTCTAATCAGAAAGAGGGTATTTAAGAGGCTGATGGGGGTGTCTTAATACACCCGTCAACGAGCACAACATTAGTTTTTGCTTTTGCCATGACCATGGGGTCGTGGGTGGCAAAAATAAAGGTGGTCCCCAAGTCCGTATTCATCTTCTGAAGTAAGTCCATGATGGTCTCGCCTGTTTGTTGGTCCAAATTGGCGGTGGGTTCATCTGCTAGAACCAATTTAGGTTCATGGACAAGGGCTCTTGCAATAGAGACACGCTGTCGTTGTCCGCCACTCAGTTCATCAGGTTTATGTTTGAGATAGTCGCTTAACCCTACTTTTTCTAAGAGTGAATAGACTTTTCTAGCCCGTTCTTGTTTACTTAATGCCGTAAGAAGGAGCGGTAGTTCAACATTTTCAAAGGCGGTTAGAACGGGCATGAGATTAAAGGATTGGAAGACAAAGCCAATGGTGTTTCGTCTGAGAAGAGTCGCTTTTTTAGAGGAGAGTTGGGTAATCGATTGTTTGTCTAATAGGATCTCCCCAGAGCTGGGCTTATCAAGACATCCAAGCAGGTTAAGTAGGGTCGTTTTTCCCGAACCTGAAGGTCCTGAGATGGCCATAAAGCTTGATTTTTCTATCGTTAAGGTGAGCTTATGAAGGGCGTTGATGGTAGTTTTTCCTAGTAGATATTGTTTTGAGATATTGGATAATTCAATGAACATAGGGGCTCCTTATAATGTCTGTCGTAATAAATCGGTAATAGGTTTACGGGTGGCGCGTCTGATAGGGATATAACAGCCCATCCAAACAGTGACTAAGCCTAGTAGGCCTGTAAACATAAATTCTTCTGGTCCTATTTGACCTACGATTCTCCCGTCCCAGGGAATAGTGGTCATGTTAGAAAAGGCTTGCCCATAGCTGATTCCCTTGAGTGTGAAATAGAGGGACCCTCCTAACCCAAGTAGCCAAGCAAATCCGATTCCAAAAAGGCCTAGCCAGGTCACTTCCAGCATTAAAAGACGATTAATATGCGTTCGACTAAAGCCCATAGCACCTAGCATGCCAATCTCATGGGCCCGTTCCTTTAAGGTAAGTGATAGGGTATTAATAATGGTAAAGATAGCCAGTAGGATCAAGATTCCAAAGAGCAATATCATGAAGGCCAGTCCATTTTGAATGTCAGCCAAAAAGGCCTCGGCAAAAAAGGTCCATAGATTGATTTGGACAGGCTCATGAGGTAGCGCCTCTTTGAGTGATAACATGAGCACTCCATCGGTGATATTAGCCTTCTTTTTAATGATGATAGAGGTGGCTTCGTTATCAAATTGGAGAAAGGATTGGGCCGTTTTAAGAGGAAGGTAAACAACGCCATTATCTACTATGGAAAAGCCCATCTCAAAGAGCCCTTGGATGGTCAATTCAATGAGATTGTGGACCCCTGTTTTGGTTTGAGAATAGAGGAGTAGGCTATCGCCTATTGTGACCTGTAGTTTTTTTGCGAGAGGTGCGCCAACCAAGACCTGGTTGCCTGATTCTAAATACTGACCCTGGGTTATGTTGTCATGGAGGATCCCGATCTGTGTTTCGGCCTGAGGTTCTAGACCAATGGCTTGGACAAATAAGCGATCCATGCCGTTACTAAGCTGGCCTTTAAATAAAATGCGTTGGCCAACCGCTTTAACAGCAGGTAGTTGTTGGATACGACGTGTGATCTGCTGGGCATGGGGGAGTGTCTCATCCAATCGCTTGTGAAAGGCCTTATGGTCATAGCGTTCATGATGGATTTGGGCATGTCCAGTTTGATAATCAATAATCCTGTCCTTGGTAGAGAAGTAATAACCACGCATCATACAGACATAGATGATGATAATAGACAAATTAAGGCCAATGGCAATAATATTGAGTATCGTACGTTGCCGTTGTTTAAGTGTGTTTCTGAGTGAAAAAATGAGCCATTTCATTGGTTACGGAGACTTTCTATGACCGTCACTTTTAAGACATAACGTAAGGGATACAGACTGGCAATCCACGCAGCCAGAATGCCAAATAAGCCATAAAGAAGCATGTCTGAAGGCGAAAAACTGGGATACATGATCCGGTTTGCGCCGTCCATGAGTTCCGCACTCTTTCCCATATCAATTCCTGTTTGAGAGAGCCGATAGGTGGTGTAGCCAGCTAAGCTAGCCCCTGAAATACTTCCAAGGCCAGAGAGCAGTGTTAGTTCCGTCATGATGAGTGATATCATCTCTTTTGTTCCAAACCCGATGGCACGTAGTGTGCCTAATTCTTTTAAGCGTTCCATAAGGGTCATGAGAATCGTATTAATGATCCCGACACTACAAACGACTAGAATAATAATCGTCATAATCAGAAACGATATATGGATAATTTTTTGAAAGGATTGGATAATACTATGTGTGGTCAACCAGGAAACCCCTTCTAATTCAAGTTTGTTTAAGTGTGGTGAAAGGGCTTGTAAATGGTGTTCTGACTGGTCAGGATCCGAAAAAAATAAGCGATAACTGGTAATATGGGGCCCTAATTTGAGCAGTGATTGGGTACTAGAAAGATCGGTGATGACGACGGCATTATCCAAGGTACGGTTATTGGCCTTAAAGAGTCCTGTAACACGGCGTTTGATGATGCGAAGACTATCGTATTGGTCTTGTGCCATGAGAAGAAGAGTATCGCCTAAAACAACTTTCAAGGTTTCCGCTAAGTCTTCACCAAGGATCAACGCGTCGGATTTAGTTATAAAGGACCCTTGGGTCATGGCCGCTTTTAATTGCGAATAATAAGGCGAATTAAGTTCAATCCCTGTGATAGAGACGGGGTAACTCTGATCCTCTCGGTTAATGAGCCCTCCTGTACGGATTTCTTGTTTGTGGCCGATGAGCGTCGGGATCTGTTTCAGTAGCTGCTGAAGGGTCTCACTCACAGAGAAGTTAAGGTAACTAGGGCTAAAATCCTGTTGATCCATAAACCCTTTTTGGTGGATCACAAGATGCCCATCTTGCTCCAGGAGCGTGGATTTAAAGTCCTGTTGATAGCCTTTGAGGAGACTACTGTAGAAATAAATGAGGTAAACACTCATAAATACGGCCAAAAGAACGGCCAAGGAACGACGTTTTTGTCGGAATAGGTTTCGCCAAGCTAAACGGAGATAGAGGAACACATAACTAGTGTATCATTGCCAGGTTATATGAGACAATTCGGCAGATCAGGAATCTTAGGGCGATGCATGTTCAATAGCGTAAAGGGTCTTATCAAAGGAGCCAATATAGAGTGTTCCTTGACTATCTAGAATGGGTGATGAATGGATACTATCACCGGTTTCAAATCGCCAACGGAGATTCCCGTCGGGATCAATGGCATATAAAAATCCGTCATGACTTCCCACGTAGGTATTACCTGAGGCATCTACCAGTGGTGATGAGATGATATTGCCACTGGTTTCATATGCCCATTTTAAGGTGCCTTCCTCAGGGTTAATCGCATGAAGCTTATTATCATTAGAACCAATAAAAACCGTACCGTCAGAGCCAATGGCAGGCGATGATTCAATAGCACCACCGGTTTGATAAATCCATTTTTGGGTGCCATTAGGGTGAATAGCATATAGAGAATGGTTTTGATTACCTACGTAGATCGTGCCATCTTTGTCTATGGTAGGCGAGGAGGAAATCCAAAATGAGGTATCGAAGGCCCAGTTCTGTTCGCCTGATTCAGAAATAGAGTAGAGATGTTGATCAAAGGATCCCAAAAAGAGCGTGCCATCGGTGCCTAATGCAGGTGAGGATTCCAAAATAGAGGTGTTAGAAATCTGATGGGATTTCATATCAAAAGTCCAGTGGCGCTCGCCGTCTTGTGTAATCGCATAGAGGCGATTATCCCAAGCCCCAATATAGAGCGTGCCATCGCTCCCAATAGAGGGTGAACCAGTGATTTTGGAAGCCGTGGTGAAGGACCATTTAAATTGCCCATTGGGGGCAATAGCGTAAATCTTTTGGTCAAGGGATGTCACATAAATAGTCCCGTCTTGGGCGATGGCGGGTGTGGACAGAATATCCTCATCGAAGGCGCGGACCCAATTTTTCTCTCCAGTAGGTGCAATAGAATAGAGCTTTGGATCGTCCCAGGTACACACATAAATGATGTTATCAGAGCTAATGACGGGTGAACCGGAGATTTTTCCTTTGGTATCTACACGCCATTTGAGAATCGGTGTTGAAGGTCCATTATAAGCCGAACGGCCTGAATTCTCTGAGTTGCCTCTAAACTTAGGCCAGTCTGAGTCAGCTAAGGGATTAGGAATCACTGGCGTCGTGGTGATAACAGGCGTTTTCTGAGGTTCAGAGCTACATCCTATAATGACGAAGAGGCCTAAAATAAGGGGGGATAGACGACCTAAAAGAGGTAACGGCATTGCGTTGTCCAGAACGAGGAAAGCCCGATGGTTTCTGGGTGAAAGGTTGTCTGTGGGGCGCCGTGAAAGAGTTGTGTTGCTAAGGATATAGTCATGCCTGAGGCTATGTCAAATTGGAGACTTATACTCGTTAGGCTCGATCCGTCTTCAAGTGCGATAAGCTGACTCAGTTGGGTATTCCAATCCTCAAACCATTGTTGGGAGAGGCTGATGGTTGTGTAGCGGCCAGTAGAAAGGGAACTCGTACCAACCATATCAAAGGGAACCGGTTTCAATACAGTTTGAATCTGATGGCTATAATATTCAGCACTGATCATGGTTCTGGCAGTGAGATGTGTGAGTAGGCCGAACACCATATCATGTTGAGTAGATCCCTGATCAGTTTGACGAGGAATAAGCGAAATGGCATCCACATAGTAGCTGAAGAGGACAGGGAGATCCCCTTTTAACGCCAGCGTAGGGTGAAAGGCGCTAAGTTTACCGTTATAAATCAGACCCGCATGGATATCAGAGTTCAGAAGATTGGTATTATATTGCGCGGCCAGTTTACCATTACGAGGATCGGCAGAATCCAAGTCCCAACTATAGCCTAGGTTTACATAACTTAGCTCATCGGTGAACCAGAGCCATTGGAACGCGGGAAGGCCCTGTGTTTTACCTGTGGGATTAAAAAAGTTAGGAGGGTTAAAGGTATCAGATACGGTGAAGAATGAGGGGCTATGCCAGGCCAGATGTTGAATCCCAAAGGTCAGGCGTTGTTGGGGCGCTTTAATCTTAAAAAAGAACCGGTCTAAACGTGCGATGAGGCTATTTGGAATCCAGTTATCATGTTCAGAATTGGAGAGAGAAGACAGGCCATGAAAGGCGTTGAGGTAAAGATCGGTATAAAGTGACCAAGGACGTTTTTCTGATGATTTGAGAGATACTTTCAGGTTGTGATCCAAGAATGTTGAGAGGGTGTTAGGTTGAGACAGAACATAGAGCTGTTGGGCGCCTTCTACTTTGAGTTTAATAGCGGCAGATGTCATAGACATAACACTAAAAAGGCAAAGAATCAGTGGGAGTAGGAGTCTGATACTCATTCCATTAAAGCTTCTTTGGTAAAACGTTTGGGGTCGATGGGGATATCCAGTTTAATATGTGTAATGAGAAATTCAGTTTGACTTTCCTTTTGAAGCGTATTTGTCATGACGTAGCGGGTAGGGATATATTTCTGACCGATTTTTTTGATATCAAAGGTTTCGAATCGTTTCAATAATTTCTTTGAGAGGCTATAGAGTTCCATTTTAGTGATTACGGTAGTTTTCTTATCGATCCATACACGGCGCATGGCGTAGCCCGTTGTATTGGCTTTCGCATCAAGTCGAAGAACAGAAATAGACTGATCGGTGTCGGTAAGGGTGCCTTCATAGGTGACGGTATAGGTTTTGAGGAGCGCATTATTGTCTAGGGCATCTTCATAAGAAAAATCGGATCCCATCATGCCTTCACGGAGGAGTTGACCTGATAATTTAAGGATTTCCTCAACCTCTGGATAATAAATCCACAGTTGGTCCTTTCGTTTTAAGATCGCGGTCCCCTCATCTTCAGGGTTTGTAAAGGTCATAAGCGAATAATCGTCGCCTTTGATCCAAGCGGTAAAGGTTTTTTTACGGAGGACACGCCGATTGATGCGTAGTGTTCCTTCATAGTATGCGGTCCTGTAGATGCGGTTAGAATCCGCTTTTTGGAGAAGGGCTTCGCCCTCGCTGAGTCCAACAGAAATAGAAAATAATCCAAGATAAAGAACCAGCCATGGCGCTATCTTTTTAAGACAATGACAGACATAATAATTGGAATCCACAGTATCATTATTTGAAAAAGACGAAGACTTGTCAATAAGTGTCCCTTATTGATAATGCATGACATGTCATTACCTTGAATTTAAGAAACAACCCTAGGTGTGTGTTGGTATGGTTTTATCGCGATACACGTCTCTTAAGTAGAACACTAGGTACTTGATTAGTGTGACGGTCTCGAGAGTAGATAGGCGATAAAGGTGATAGTGGCCAAGTATCTGAAGGTACAGTAGTAGGGGTGGTACATGCAGATGCTTTTGTTGGTGAATCTAAGCCTTGAGTTGTAATAGTGAGAACCCCTTCCAACTCACCATGAAATCTTGTATGGGGATCTGGTGAACAAAGAATTGACTCTAATAACTCAAATCCGACATGCTGTAGACAGGTATTAATAGTTAATCGCTGAGTGGGATCAGGATGGAGCATCCCGGCCAATAGATCCAAAATGGGATGTTGAGTGTGAGTGGTGGGCGGGGATAGGCGCTGCTGTTGTTGTATAGGTGATTCAAATGTCTCCTTGTTAGGCGGTTGAGGCGCTAATAATAGCGACTCTAGGGGCGTGTCTCGACGATAGTTATGGACATAATGGGAGGAGAATTGGCCATTGTTTACAGAAAGTAGACTGAATAACTGGATGCCCAAGCTCCACACATCTGAGGCGCCAAACACCTCAGAAACTTCTTCACGAGAAGGGGCATAACACGGCCGTGAAAAATTGGTCCCAGTGCTATGAGCAGAGGAGCTGTTGTGATGACTCGTATTATAGGCTGACATTTCCATGGAGTCCTTATAAAGCGTTGAGGATATAGCACCGTTATCCTTGATAATGCCATGAAGTAGATTGGGGATCTGCATAAGCCTTAGTCGACCAGACTGACGAAGCCGTAGCTGCATAATAGCCTAAAGACGGTCTTGAGATTGAGGCTCGAGATTCGTTTGAGCGTGAAGATAAGCCTGAAGAGTTTGAATAAGGTGATGTTGAAAACATAATAAGGGTCCTTTCTAGTGGTTGTTAAAGGCTAAAACTAAATACGTGTAGGCTCTGTAGGTGGTCGTGTTTTATCACGATAAAGGCATTCTGTTATCGCATTTTTAAATTGCTCCCAGAGACTGGACTCCTCTTGTTCCGTCCTAGTATCTACACGATCTTCAGTGGCCTCAGGAAGAGATTCAGTGTCTGAAGCAAAAGCTTCAGTGGCCGCAGCAAAGGCTTCAGTGGTCGCAGCACTAGTTCCAGCAGAAATCCCACCAAACAGTCCACCAACGGTTGCTGTAGTCCCCATATCAAAAATTGAGAGGGCCCCTCCTGCAGCTACACCACCCGCGGTGCCTACGAAGATGTCCGAAAAGATACCTTCGGAAATAGCCCCACAGCAACGGTGTTTTTTGTCAGAATGGCATGGTGAAGACGTGGATGACGTTGGCAAAGACTGAGGTATGTTAGTGGGTTCTTGCTGTCGATCAACGTGCGCCTCAATATGTAAGGATTTCACAGGTTGAATGTCAAGCGAGTCCCTAAGACTAGGTGTGGTTTTTGGTGACGTGTTGCTTGGTGTACTAGACCGGCTGTTGTCGGATGCGGTGCTCTCTGAATCGGTATTGACGTGAGTGTTTAGAACAGAGCCTTTACTAAAAGCCTTTGGGGGATCCCCTGCCTTATACCTCTGACTATACTTCTCCCATTGACTGTTTTCGACTTGAATTATGTATGGGCTAGGATATGATACGTGATCAGTATCCGTGAATTCTGTCGACAATTCTTCGTTTACATAACTGTAACATCCTTGTATGACCGATTGACAAAATCTTGTGATAGAATTAAACAAATCGGACCAACTGGATTCAGTGTCCGATACCTCAGTTTTCTGAGGTGCACCAGTTGATGTGTTTCTAGGAGTACCTAATTCCGGATCAACTCTTAGAGGTGATTTTGGGCTTCCAGGTGAAGATTGATGCTTTACATTTAAACCGAACATGTTTATTATCCTTTCTCTCATAAATGAGAGGTAATTATGGTTTAAAGAGTGACAATCCCATTAGTCATATACAGGGATCCTCTCGTGTGAGAACACACGGCTAACTGTAACGATAACGATATAAACGAAAAAAATTAGACGGGGTGTTTAAAATCCCAATAATCACAGTCCCAGAAGACATGCGTAAGGGGCTTAACGATGAATTGTGAACAGTATAGATGGTGTTGATGACGTTTCATAAGTCTCCCTGCTTATAAGATGTCTTAACATAATATTGTTATTTATCCATAATCTGATCATAAAGAATGATAGATTATATGAACTTATCGATTAATATTAATTATAATTTCATTTTAATGAATAGGGGGTGTTCATGAAATTATATGGCAGTATATCTAGTATAAAAAATAATAATTTGATTGAAAGTAATTTATGATGTGAATACAGATTTTTTGAGAGCGGTCCAGGCCGTTAAAAGACGTGGGGTGCCGTCACAAAGTACATGTTAGCCACGAGTTTAACCTAAAATAACGTCAATAGGGCCTAAGAGTGAGGCGGAGGGTAGCATATATTCCAATCAAAATAGTAACGTGTCTACATACGGTTCGGGATAGCTCAGTTGGTAGAGCATCAAACTCCCAATCTGAGGGTCGGGGATTAGAATCCCGTTTCCTGCTCCAAATGAAAACTCTTTTATAGAGACCCCAAAGCGCGGTAAACTATCCTATTATGACAACTTCTTTTCGTATTGTTGTAGTAGGTGCGGGCGCAGTGGGTGGTTATTATGCCTATAAGCTTGCACAAACAGGGTGCCACATCGCAGTTGTCTGTCGATCTGATTATGAGATTGTTCGTAAAGAAGGTTTTACTATCCAGACAGGCGGAAAAACAGTGTCCTATAGACCCGATGAGGTCTATAAGGCTATCGAGACCATTACCTATCAACCGGACCTTGTTATCGTAACAGCCAAGGTATTGCCCCAACTGGATATTTCCGGTCTTATTAGGCCGTTAATAGGTGAACAAACCGCCATTGCCTTACTTCAGAATGGGCTTAATATCGAAGTGCCTATCAAAAAGTCTTTTCCAGAAACCCCTTTACTGTCCTGTGTGACCCATATTTGTGCCACCCGAATAGGGCCGGGTCATATTGATCATCAAGGGATGGGGCGGGTCGTTATTGGTCACTATCCTACGGGCGAGCATAAACTAGGAGTGGCTTTAACCCAACGCTTCAAGGAAGCAGGGGTTCCCTGTACTTATACGGTACATATCCAAGAGGCACGGTGGAAAAAACTGGTTTGGAATATGGCCTTTAATCCACTCTCTGTTTTAACAGGGGGCTGGGATACCCAAAAACTATTAGAAAATACCGCTCTTAGGACGCTATGTGAACGGCTCATGAATGAGGTGTGTCAGTTAGCAAAGGCCGATGGCTATCCACTTCCAGAGGAGATTATCCATAAAAACATTCAGAATACCCAAGGTTTGGGTGCCTATAAAACCAGTATGCTGATCGATTTTGAGCAGGGAAGAGCCATGGAGATAGAGGCTATCATCGGAGCGGCGATAGAGGTGGCGGAACGATATAAAGTGTCCATTCCTTCGATACGCGCGTTATATGCGTTGATGCAGCCTTTCAAAAATAGGGTGGACGCATAAGGCATTTTTGAACCTAGCTGTATCGTTTATGCCACCAATAAATTAAACGGTCTTCTGGAGGTTTAAACAGTATTTTAGAAGAACATATTCAGGAGGCCTCTGCTTCTAGTGATAGATACGGGTACTCATCAAGGTCTGATGCCCAACGAAGGTTTCAACCGACTCTAACACGTTATAAAAGTGATTGGCTGGATAACCACTTGTTTGGGCGCTTCCTTTCCGGTGTTATACCACTCTACGTCAACGTCTTAGATGAAGATCGTCGGTATGAGGGCTCAAGCGCTCTGTCTTTTGGTCGCTCGAATACAAGTGTGTTAGAGAGCCCTATTTGGGAATCCCAACGAGTACATTAGCCAACATAAGGGTCCAGAGGTTGATGCAGTAGCGTTCAGTCAGTAGATAAGGCCTAGAGGATCGTATCTGATAATGACTAGGTTTAATCATGAGCCTGTTTTAAAACGGTTACGATATCGTTGTATCCATTCTCTAAGGCAACTTGTAGTGGGGTGTTGCCATTATTATCCATAAGGTCTATATCGCCTCCGGCATTGACTAAGTATTTTACAATCTCGATACGCCCATAAAATGTGGCCCAATGAAGAGGTGTTTTTCCCCGCTTATCTTTAGTATTTACATTGGCCCCGTTTGCAAGAAGTAGTTGGACAGAGTCTAGATTTCCTCTGCTTGCAGCACAATGTAGTGGTGTGTAGCCAAAGATAGTTTTAGACGTCACATCGGCACCTGATTCTAATAGTACTTGTGCAATGGCCGTATGTCCGTATATGGCGGCCAAATGGAGGGGGGTTTCACCATCCAAGTCGGGGGCATTGATATCAAGGTTGTTGATGGCGAACCGTTGTGAATTGGGGATGTTAGGATATGTTGGTATTGAATCTGTAGACAAGAAGGATGGTGCTTTCTCTGTGACATGACCGAGACTCCTTTCTGTGTCTTTTGTTAGGATGCTTTTCAGTCGTGATAGGCTTCGGGCTGTTGCAAAATGGAGTAATGTGTAGCGGGCTTTAACATAACCTGCTGTTATGAGTGTTTTAACAATGTCTAGATTTCCTGCTGCTGAAGCGCAATGAAGAGTTGTCCAGCCATCGTGATCACTAGTATTGAGTTGGGCACCCCCGTTTAGAAGTGCCTCTAGTGTTTCGATACGACCATATAATATGGCAAAATGTAGTGAGGTAAAGCCAACATTATTTTTTGTATTTATGTCTGAACCAGCATTGATAAGTGTTTCTACATTAGCTGTTTTTCCCGATAATGCAGCAACATGAAGAGGTGTATTACCAGTATTATTTTTTGCATTTACATTGGCGCCAGAAGCTAGGAGTGCAGTAATAATATAGGGATCACCCTTTTCTGCTGCCCAATGTAAGGGGGTATAGCCGTTTTTATCTATAGCGTTGATATTTCCAGAGGCTAGTTGGGCAGTTACGGTCTCTAACGTCCAATGAGTTAGGGCATTCACTGAGTAGATGTCAGAAGACACATTAAGACATCCAAAAGAGACAAGAAATAGGACTATTGTAAGATACAGCCTTTTTTTATGGGTCATAGATGGTATCTCTTGATAATGAGTAATAAGACCCTATTATAGCAGGAAAAAGAGACGATTTCTGATAGAAAAGAATCTGTAATCGAAACAAATATGAGGCAGGAACAATCAGGAGGAGTAGAGATATAGCATCCATATATGAGAATCTGCCTGGGCAATCATGTGGGAAATTCTATCGATTACAAAACTATTGACTGTTGTAAAGGGAATGATTAGGATGTTTTCAAGAAAAGCAATAATAAACTTTTTAAGCAAACAGTAGAGGTGAATCATGGCTAAATTAATATTAAATGATGAAGAATTTGAGGTTGTTGATGGTGAAAATATTGTAGAAACCATTGAAGAGGCTGGTGTTCCTATCGGCTGTAGTAATGGTGTATGTGGGACCTGTGAAGTAGAGATTATTTCGGGAAAAGATAATCTTAACACGTTAACTGAAGAGGAAGAAGATTTAGGTATGGATGGGGATAGACGTTTAGGCTGTCAGCTATGTGTGACTAAAGGGGAAGTAGAGCTCACTTACTAATCCTGGACTATTGTTAACACTGGTTATTTATATAAAGCCCTCCTTCTTAAGGGGGGCTTTTTTGTTCTATTAGTCAGTTGTCTTTAGTGATATGGGGGTATTGGACCATTCTTTTACAGTTTCGACCACTGTTCGGACCTGGTCGGGATCCATATCGGGTTTCAGGCCATGTCCCAAGTTAAAGATATAGCCTGGCCGGTCAGACATAGCGGATAAACAGGCTTGAACACGCTCTTTTAGGAGGGGTTTAGGTGCATAAAGGAGATCCGGGTCTAGATTTCCTTGGATAGCGATATTGGCAGGGATTTGTTGGGCAGTCTGAGCGAGATCACAGGTCCAATCCAGGCTAATAACAGTGGCGCCTGTCTCGATTAGGAGTGATGTGAATAGCCCACTCCCTTTACAGAAGAGGGTGATGGGGATACGGTTTGGGTTTTTGAGTCCATTGATGATCCGTTTAATATAGGGGAGGGAAATGGTCTTAAAATCCTGGTAGGAAAGATGACAGGCCCAGGTATCAAAGAGCTGGAGTGCATCCACACCAGACGCGATCTGGTGATTAAGGTAATCTATAGTTACTGTACAGAGTTTCTCTAAGACGGTATGGATCAGATCGGGAGAATGATAGATCAGTGATTTGACGTGTTTGAGATCGGGAGAGCTAGCCCCTTCTATCATGTAGGAGGCGACTGTAAAGGGCGCGCCAGCAAAGCCGATAAGAGGAACATTATAGGGTGCTAGTGCTATTTTGATGGAGCGAATCGCGTCAAAAACAAATTGTAGGTTCTCCAAGGCGTAGCGGGTGTCTAGTTCTTCAGCTTGTGCCATTGTTTGGATAGGAGAGTCGAAGACAGGTCCTTTTTTCTCTACAAAGTGAAAGGGTGAACCTAGCGCTTCTGCGGTAACTAGAATATCAGAGAACAGGATAGCTGCGTCAAATCCAAATTGTTGGATAGGCATCAATGTGATCTCGGTAGCCAGTTCAGGGGTCTTGATCATGTCAAAAAAGGAGTAGCGTTTACGAAGAGCACGGTATTCAGGCATATAACGTCCTGCTTGACGCATCAACCAAATGGGCGGTCTTTGAGTAGGGATACAGTGTGTTGCTTGATAATAGAGGTATGTATTTACAGACATAGCTATATGCTTATACCATGGACATCACTATAACTGAAGACTTTATACATTATGTTGGGTAATCATTTTATAGAATAAGTGTTTTAAGTATTGTAAAGAGGGGTATAACACTAAAGCGCAAACCAAGCAGGGCTTTAATGTATGTTTGGACTAGGGATTTAGGACCTCATGTTTTCGATATTACTTGAATTAGGAACCTTTAATAAAATTAATATGGTCGTGTTGCATAACGGGAGTCGTGTATCGCCCTTCTCTGTATCCATACCGACCACGCTTAGGCAATTGGCACGAAAGTCCATTTCCTATGGCTTTTCTGAACAAGATATCATCGATTTCTTATCGGGCTATGAGACCTATCCCATTGTCCTTCAAATAGATAAAGAGGAGATAGCGGCCACTTGGGACAGAGACTTTCATTTAACAAAGAATACCATTTGTAATGTTCAAGAGGGTCAGGTTCAGATGATGCGAGTTGGTGTTTTTGGGAGACAGATTTGTACTGATCTGTTTGTGTTAGGTAAGCGATTAGTTGTTTGTTTGAAGCACCGGAGAATTGGGTTAATGGGGTCCTCTTCAGGTTGGGTGTTGTGGAATCATTTTTATCAAAAGCTTTATGAGAAGGCAGAGGTAGATCCTCTATTAGGTCCTTCTAGTATTTCAGATGATTTTATGGCTAACACGAAACTTGTGGATGACCCTAAACTATCGGTGAGTATGTCGTTCTTCAATAATGAGCAGATCTCATTTTGTAAGGATTGGCCAATTGCTCAGAGTTATACGCTAAAAGGATCGCGCGAAAAACAGATTAAACCACGGTATCGGTTGAGTGTGTTTCCCACAAGACAGGGCGTGGTGATGATTAGACCAGAATGTTTAGTCGGGGATCATAACGTTGGACTCCAAAAACGTTTATTCTTACGGTTCTTTAAATTAAAGGGATTACCTAACCGTGTCCGATCCTCTTCCTACTGGGAATCGCTTCAGGAAGCGTTAGTAAGATTAATAGGCGCCCCCAAAACG
>CAZIOF010000226.1:0-12245 GCA_964540745.1 uncultured Candidatus Marinamargulisbacteria bacterium | reverse complement strand
ATGTCTCGATCCCGACAAAAATCAACTGATTCAGTCGCATATATGTACGTGTTGTCAGCAAGAAAACTATTATTCTTATCGAGGAGAAGGGGGGGGGAGTGAACGTCAATATACCATGGCATTTCTTCCTATTTGATTCTGTAAAAAGTGAGGACAATAGTGAGAGAATTATGGTATAGTAACCACTTAGAAAAGAGCCAAGACAGTTATCAAAATTAGAGATAGGAATTATCCAATTAGGGTTTTAAATTATGGGAATAAGTAAGACAAAGTTTATTTTTATTACTGGTGGGGTGGTCTCTTCTTTAGGGAAAGGGATTATAGCTTCCTCATTAGGTGTTTTATTAAAAAATCAGGGTTATAAGGTTAATATTCAAAAATTTGATCCTTATTTAAATTTAGATCCAGGTACAATGAATCCTCTTCAACATGGGGAAGTGTTTGTAACCGAAGATGGTTGTGAGACCGATTTAGATTTGGGGCATTACGAACGATTTATTGATCAGAATCTATCACGTTTGAATAATGTTACATCGGGAATGATATTTTGGGATGTCTTGACTAAGGAGCGTCGTGGCGATTATTTAGGAAACACTGTCCAGATTATTCCTCATGTCACGAATGAAATCAAAGAGAGGATTGTCCAAATATTAGATAACGATCAGTTTGATTTTATGATCACTGAAATTGGTGGAACAATAGGGGATATCGAAAGTCTTCCATTTATTGAGGCCATAAGACAATTTCAGTTTGAACACCGTGATCAATGTTTACACCTCCATGTGACCTTAGTACCCTATCTGACCACGTCAGGAGAGATTAAAACAAAGCCGACACAGCATAGTGTTAAAGAGCTTAGAGAGGTGGGGATTCATCCAGATATTATTGTCTGTCGAACTGATCGGCCATTATCCTCTAGCATAAAAAAGAAAATAGCTCTTTTTTGTGATGTATCACAAGAATCAGTGATTACAGCTGTAGACGCTAGTAGTATCTATGAGGTTCCCCTCCTGTTGGAAAATGAACGTTTAGACCAAGTAGTTGTCTCTAAACTAGGTCTCAAAAAACAAACCCCAGATCTTAAAGAATGGAAAGCTTATGTTGATATTTTACATCAGGAAGATAAGCCATCTATAACCATTGCTCTTGTAGGTAAATATAATAGCTTATCTGATTCGTATCTAAGCGTTATTGAAGCATTGAAACATGCAGCTACTGCAAATCGATGTGAGGTGAAAATTAAATGGGTTAATGCCGAAAATATAGAGAAAAAAGGTGCCTCATTTTACCTGAAAAAGGTTTCAGGGATTCTTATTCCTGGTGGATTTGGGGATCGCGGAATGGAAGGGAAGATTCAGGCTGCGCGATATGCTAGAGAGACGGGAACGCCTTATTTGGGATTATGTTTAGGTATGCACGCTGCCGTAATTGATTTTGCTAGAGAGGTATTACGTCAACCAACCGCAAATAGTACTGAATTTCAGGAATCAACGCCCTATCCAGTCATCCATTTTTTACACGATCAAAAAACGGTAAAAAATAAGGGCGGTACAATGCGATTGGGAGCGTACCCTTGTAAAGTTAAAAAAGGGACGATTCTGTTTGACAGTTATCAAGAGATCAAGATTTCTGAACGACATCGACACCGTTATAAATTTAATAATAAATATAAATCTGAATTTGAGAAGTTAGGAATGGTATTTTCAGGAACATCCCCAGATGACAAACTTGCAGAAGTAATAGAGATACCGTCTCACCCCTGGTACTTAGCCTGCCAATTTCATCCTGAATTCAAATCGAGACCCTATAAACCACATCCTTTATTCGTGGCGTTTATTAAGGCCTCAGGTGGATGTCTAAACGAGCTAAGTTCGTCCCTTATTGAGAGTGCACCCATTGTAAAAGTAGAGAAGGATTAATTCGATTTAAAGTTATTGGGGTCAATTTGAAATTGATCAAGTTTATACCCAATAATTCGAGTGGTTGTTTTTAGTGCTTTTGCCACTTTAGATTTGTTGCCATTGTACCGCTTTAATGCATCGATAAGAAGCTCACTTTCAAAATTCTGAACCATTTCCGAAAAAGATAAGTTATCTGAAGTACTCTCAGTTGTATTAATAGTCTGTAGCGTACGTGGCAAATGGCTGGCCTGAATGACATCAGATTGGCAAACAAGAACAGCGCGTTCTATACAATTTTCAAGCTCTCTTACATTTCCAGGCCAGTGATAGGTTGTCAATAAATCTGCTGAAATTGATGAAATGCGATTGATCTTTTTATTATTTTCTTTAGAAAAAATATTAAGAAAATGTTCTGAGAGTAGAAGGATATCTGATTTTCGTTCCCTTAAAGGAGGTAGAAAGATGGGGAACACATTGAGTCGATAATAAAGATCTTCTCTAAATCTTTTTTCTTTGACTTCTAGTTCTAAATCTCTATTTGTTGCAGTGACAACTCTTACGCTTACTTTAAGAGGCGTATTACTTCCAATTCGAGTGATTTCTTTTTCTTGTAAAACGCGTAGTAATTTAATTTGGACACTTGGGGTAAGTTCTCCAATTTCATCGAGAAATAAGGTTCCCCCCTCTGCGGCTTCAAACCGACCTATTTTGGTGTCCTGTGCGTCGGTAAAAGCCCCTTTTTCATGTCCAAATAACTCTGTTTCGATAAGGCTTTCAGGAATGGCACCACAATTAAGTTTAATAAAGGGGCCATTAACCCTGGGGCTATTATAATGAATGGCGTGAGCGACTAGCTCTTTTCCTGTCCCGCTTTCACCACGAATAAGAACCGTTGCATTAGAGGACGCGACTTGGATAATATTCTCGTAAACCAGATGCATAGTGCTACTATTTCCAACCATGTTATGAATATTATATTTTTCTTTAAGTTCATCTTTTAATAGTGTGTTTTCACGTTTTAAGGCATCTTTCTCTGATTCCATTAACCACATTAACTGAACTTCTTGAGCAATCATAAGTCCAATAAACGAAAGAAGTTTATAGTTTTTATTGAATTGGACTGTGTCTCGATAAGGAAAAACTGCACTTAATGTACCAATCTTCTTTTTGGAAAGAGAGAGGTGGAAGCAAATATAAGAAACAGGAGATGTATAGGATTTAGGGATGGTGTTTTTTATATCTGAAGACGCCTTATCTAATTCTAAAATATGGAAAGGTTCATTTCGTTTAATAACCCGTTCTTCAATCCCCCCTTGAATGAGTTTATTTTTATGCTTGATTTCATCTTCTATTAGGCCATAAGCCATTTCCATGTGAAGTTTATTCGTGTAGGGGTCTACGAGGGTCAGGACACCGTGACCAATGCCCATTAAGTCATCCAAAAGGCCATAAATCTTCACTAGCGTATCTTTTAAATTAAGAGAGGAAGTTAAAATTGAGCTAATTGCCTGTAATAGATTTAGCTCAACCTCATGGGCTTTATCCAACAGGTCACTCTTTGGAAGATTGGTATCCAGCATCAGCCTAAAGTAGCATAATGTGGGTAACAATTCAAGAAAAGTGAAGGTAGATTTAGGTTGATAAAAAGGCTGCTCATAGTGCTTTCATAAATCGTCTTTTTTTTGGCAATATTCTGAAATCGTCATAATTAATGATCCCTATAAAGTTGAGTATAGGCATATATATCTTTAGCGAAGAAACGCAGAGTTGACAAAAGGTGAGGTGTTTTCTATTATTAAACGTCCGTTTACGGCACCAAATGTAGTGATGAGGTAAAATTAATATGGCAGTACCGAAAAAAAGACGATCAAAATCAAAAAAACGTACTAAAAGAGCTTGTTTTAAAGTGAACCTACCTTCTTTTGCGAAATGTTCCAACTGTGGAGCATTAGTACACTCTCATAGAGCGTGTACACAGTGTGGCTACTACAAAGGCACTCAGGTAATTCAGTTCAAAGAAAAGACATCATCTAAAAAGGACGCCTAGTTTGGTTACAATAGCGCTGGACGCAATGGGGGGTGACTATGCGCCTTTGGAAATAATACAGGGGGCCATTAGTGCGTCAAGTGATCCTATGATACATATATGTCTCATAGGGCGAGAAGATGTTATTCAAAAAACAGTGTTGGATAATCAGCTAGTTATTGGAACGAATATATCTATTCTTCATGCATCCGACGTCATTGGTATGTCTGAATCTCCCTCAATTGCTTATAGAAATAAAAAAGAATCGTCAATCCATAAGGGCTTAGATTTAGTGAAATCAGGTAAAGCCCAGGCATTTATCTCGGCGGGAAATACGGGCGCTGTACTTATGGCCTCAACCTTAATTTTAGGGAGAGTTAAAGGGGTAGAACGTCCAGCCTTAGCGGCGGTGTTACCTACAAAGAAAGATCCTTTAGTGATGTTAGATATGGGGTCTAACGTAGATTGTAAACCCTCGTATCTTGCTCAATTTGCAGTGATGGGGAACTATTTTTCTAAAGTAGAATTTAATAAAGAAAGCCCCCGTGTAGGTTTGTTAAATATAGGTGAGGAAGAAGATAAGGGAGATGCTTTAAGTCAGGCTGCATTTTTATCGATAAAAGAAAAAGACCTTAACTTTGTTGGCAATATTGAAAGTAAAGAAATTTTATCTGGAAATGTAGATGTCGTTGTCTGCGATGGATTTGTAGGAAATGCGTTATTGAAGTTTGGTGAAGGTGTAGCGTCTCTTTTTTATGACTTCTTTAAAACAGAGGCAAGAGGCTCTTTCTTATCTAAATTAGGGTTGTTATGTTTGAGTCCGGGATTAAAGCGCTTTAAAAAGAAATTTGATTATCAAGAAGTAGGAGCTGCGCCCTTATTAGGTATAAATGGCATTTCATTAGTAGCCCATGGGAAGTCAAGTCGTTTGGCTATAAGTAGTGCTATTCAAAGAGCGCGTCATATTGTTGATGAAAATATGGTGGCACAAATATCAGAGGCTATAAGCAAATGAAGCGGGTTGGTATATTAGGTGTAGGTCGTGCTCTTCCTGATAAAGTTGTTACAAATCATGACATAGTTGCTATGGGACTTGATACATCTGATGAATGGATTACAGAGCGAGTTGGTATCAGAGAGCGACGCATTTCGGATGAGGCTACATCTACCAGTGATTTAGCTGTAGAAGCGGCTAAAGAGGCCATAAAAGCGGCGGGTGTTTTACCTGAAGAGATTGACTTGGTTTTGGTTGCAACGAGCACCCCTGATTATCCATTGTTTCCATCAACAGCATGTTTAGTTCAGAAAAGCTTAGGGTTAAAGAATATAGGCGCTTTTGATTTAGCGGCAGCTTGTTCAGGGTTTAACTATGCGTTAAACACTGCTCAGGGATTCATTCTATCTGGACAGTGTAAGTATGTGTTGGTGATTGCGGCTGATACATTATCTAAATATGTTGATTGGACCGATCGATCCATTTGTCCATTATTTGGAGATGGCGCAGGCGCGGCAATTTGTGGCGAAGTAGATGGAGAGCGAGGCTTTATTTTTAATAAGCTTTTTTCCGATGGTGCACAAGAAGATGCATTAAAGGTATTTCATGGCGGATCACGATCACCATTCAAACAGGCTAGCTTTTCTATTAACGATCACAAAATTAAAATGAATGGAAAGGCCGTCTTTAAATATGTAGGGGCAACAGTAGTCCCTTCGGTTAAAGAGGCATTACAGCAAGCGGGTATCCGTCAAGAGGACCTAGGTTTAGTTGTATTTCATCAGGCAAATTTGCGTATTATTGATTACGCAAAGCAAAAACTTAATTTTGATGACGAGCAATTAATAATTACGATACATAAATACGGAAATACCTCAGCCGCATCCATTCCTATTTCGTTATGTGAGGCGGTTGAACAAGGTCGTTTAAAGAACGGGTCACCTATTCTTTTAGTAGGCTTTGGAGCAGGATTTGCCTGGGGGGTTAATATATTAAAATGGTAAGGAGGCATGTAATGGCATTTAACATAAAGGATAATGTGGCAATTGTTACGGGTTCGAGTAGAGGGATTGGTTATCATATTGCAGAAGCGCTTGCTAGTTTAGGGGTTAACCTTGTTATTACAGCTAGGAAGCAAGCTGTTTGTGACGAGGTTGCATCAAAACTCGCTAAGACATATGAGGTAGATTGCATTGGTATTCAGGCGGATGTCAGTCAAGAAGATCAAGCACAAGCTGTTGTAAAGGGCGCTATAGATAGATTTGGATCCGTTGATATTTTAGTGAATAATGCAGGTATTACCAAGGATAATATACTCTTACGTTTATCCGATAAAGATTGGAACGAAGTTATTCAAACAAACCTTAACTCGGTATTCTATTTTTCAAAAGCGGTTCTCCGTCCAATGATGAAAAAGAGACGAGGAAGGATTGTTAATATAACCTCTGTTGTGGGTCTAATGGGAAATAATGGGCAAGCCAACTATGCGGCCTCAAAGGCTGGGGTCATTGGGTTTACCAAATCCTTAGCAAAAGAATACGCTAGCAAAGGCATCACATGCAATGCAGTTGCCCCTGGATTTATTCAGACAGATATGATTGAATCTTTACCTGATGATTACATTGATAATATAATAAGCAGTATACCACAGAAACGGTTTGGAAAAGCCGAAGACGTTGCTAATCTTGTCACATTTTTAGCATCTGATTTGGCCGGCTATATTACAGGTCAAGTGATTAGTGTAGATGGCGGAATGTTAATGTAATGACGTATAAAACTAAGGAGGAATTATGACTTTGACAAGAGATGATGTATTTCAGAAAGTAAAGAGTGTTATTATCGACCAATTGGGGACTTCCGAAGAAGAAGTTAACGACGAAGCCTCGTTTACTGAGGACTTAGGCGCCGATTCATTAGATACAGTAGAACTAGTTATGGCATTAGAAGAAGAGTTTTCAACAGAGATAGCAGATGAAGAAGCCGAAAAACTAACAACAGTTGGAAAAACGGTTGACTATATTGCTCAGCATGTTGAAGGTTAAACTTTATTCATGGAAGAGGTAAAAAGTGAGTGAAAAAAGAGTTGTTGTAACGGGACTAGGGACGTTAAACCCTGTCGGAAATTCTGTGGAAGAGTATTGGAATAATCTTAAATCAGGGTATTCAGGGATTTCTGAGATAGATACCTTTGATGTATCCCAATACACAACAAAAATAGCGGGTCTCGTTAAAGAGCTAGATTTCAACCAGTATTTTGATAAAAAGGAAGTGAGACGTACATCTCGTTTTATACTATTGGGCGTGGTTGCGGCAATTCAGGCATTGGAAGACTCAGGTCTTGATATCAATAAAGAAGCGCATCAAATTGGTGTTGAAGTAGGTTCAGGAATAGGTGGTATTGAAATCTTAGAAAAGATGGCTATCACGTTAAATTCTAAAGGTCCTGGTAAAGTAAGTCCTTTTACGGTTCCAATGATGATAGCAGATATGGCGGCGGGTCAGATTGCAATAAAGACAGGGGCTAAAGGACCCAATGCTTGTACTGTAACGGCATGTGCCTCTTCTGCACATTCAATGGGCAATGCCTATAGATTGATTCAGAGAGGAGACGCTATTGCCATGTTAGCAGGGGGGGCAGAAGCAGCTGTGACGCCTCTTGGATTAGCTAGTTTCTGTGCAGCAAGATCCTTATCTACGCGTAATGATGAGCCTACTAGAGCGTCTCGTCCTTTTGATAATGATCGGGACGGATTTGTAATGGGAGAAGGTTCTGGCATATTAGTTTTTGAAGAACTAGAGCATGCAAAGGCAAGAGGAGCCAACATCTACGCAGAGGTGTGTGGTTTTGGTAGCTCTGGTGATGCTTACCACATTACGGCCCCAGCCCCTGAAGGGGAAGGCGCTGCACGTGCAATGAAAGAAGCCTTATCGTCTGGAAAAATAGATCCTAAAGAGGTCCAGTACGTTAATACCCATGGTACATCAACATTATTGGGTGATAGAGGTGAAACGGCTGCTATTCGTAACGTTTTTGGTACACATGCCAATGATCTGTATGTAAGTTCTACTAAGTCTATGACAGGGCACCTCCTTGGCGCGGCAGGTGCTATAGAGGTAATAGCCTCTATTTTAGCGATGAGGGATGGCGTTGTTCCTCCAACGATTAATTTAGATAATCAAGATCCTGAGTGTAATTTAAATTGCGTTCCAAACACAGCAATTAATACAGAGTTAACCTGTGTCATGTCGAATTCCTTTGGATTTGGGGGCCATAACGCAGTTGTGGTCTTAAAAAAATATTAGCAGGGGTCGATGAAGCAGGGCGAGGAGCTTTAGCCGGACCTGTTGTAGCTGCGGCTGTTATTTTAAACACAGCCATCCCTGGGTTAAAGGATTCTAAGAAATGTTCGCCTAAATGTAGGGACATGCTGTTTTCATTGATTAAGAAGCACGGCATCATCCGTCTTGGAATCCTTTCAAACGTTTATATAGATAAGACCAATATTTTGAGTGCAACTTTATTTGCTATGGAAAAGGCCATTAAACGCCTTCCAATAGAGACAAAGGATGTCATTATCGATGGAAACAAATGCCCATCCTACAAACGAGAGAATATGCGGATCACATCTCTCGTGAAAGCAGATAATTTGGTTCCTGAAGTTTCAGCTGCATCAATTGTTGCAAAGGTAGTTCGTGACAGAATTATGTGTCGGATTGATACACAATTTCCAGACTATTGCTTTAGTCGTCATAAGGGGTATGGGACTTCCTTTCATATTAATAAAATAGCTCTTTTGGGGCGCTCCTCTAAACATCGAGTTAGTTTTAACATCTCACATCAGTTAGTTTTGTTTTAGTGTCTGTTGCGAGAAAAAAGGGATTCTCAGGTGAATCCTTAGCTTGCCAGCATTTTGCCATGTATGGTTACCAGATATTAAGGCGGAATTTCTTTACACGATTTGGTGAGATTGACATTATTTTATTCAAACATAAAGAACTTATTTTTGTTGAGGTAAAAACTTATGATTCTAGTCATATTAAACATCCTTTACAGACGCTAACTGAAAAAAAGAGAAAGGCGATGTTTAAGTCCGCGCTCATGTACATGTCTGAACTGTTAGTTGATTATGACACAGTAAGGTTTGATTTAGTATGGATTAAAGACAAGACTATTTATCGGCATTATCTTGATATTTTATCTGTTTCTGGGGAACAGGAATTAATGGATTAGACAGTGGGCTATCGTTTATATAACAAGTTACAATAGGCGTGCTTATGTATTCAATGGCGAACTAAAGTTCTACCCCCATTATTGTTATGATAAATATTTTAATACTCCTATCTCCACCCTGAACCATCTACTTTTTTCAATAACACTGTGTGTTTTAAAATATAAGTCAATTGCCAACGTGGGTCATAACGTGGAATCTAGAGTATAAGTTAGAGTCTTTTGTCGGGCGTTAGCACCAATATTTGACTACGCGTGCCTCTATTACGACGATGGACAGGACACTCATCAATATTGATAGTCTTTTCAACCTTCTCTTTTACTACTATTCCGCTATTCTGGCCTAGAGGTTTTATAAGAATTATTTTCGGATATAACATGAAGTGTTCTATTTCATATTGTAGAACCTTTTGACATATCACATCTAATTTGGGATTGTTCAGGACTAGGTTTCCCATACGGATTATGATGAATATCAGCTTTAAGTTTGTACCCTTTTCTATAGATAAGTAACGTTTGTTAGCGTAGAAGTTGCTTACATCATAACTACCTGGAACAACCTCTCCAATATTAGCGGACGGAGTTAGCTCCTCTTATACCAAATTAAGTTCAAATTTGTATATACAGATATCTGCTTAAGTTAAGGATTGATAATCAATATCCATTACTTCTTAAGCTTGTTTTAGGATCAGGAAGATTAATGATAATGTCTGGAGTTCCCAGATCACCCCAAATAGATACCTCTGAGGCTAACCCATGAGGTGTTATTAAAGGGGCTTTCTGAGTGTGATGTTGCATACCTTGGTTCATCTATTGGGCTAACTGGAGTTTATCTGCTGATTAAAAGTTAGGTATATTCTTAATATTTCCAAAGTAAGGTTCCCCTGGAAATGGTGGCATATGCTTCGTGAGGAGAACCTCTCTGATTCTTGTACTCCAAACTAGGATAGTCGTATAGTTATCTAATAGAATAATTGCATATCCCTTGACTATTGTTGCATTAGAGACAGTCTTAGATAGTATAGGAAACGTGCTTATTTTCTTGGACTAGAATGGATCTCCCTGTTAAAGGGATTTCTATCAGTCTATTAAGGTTATTTAAAAGGGGACATCATGAAGAAATTTGAGTGTTTGATTTAATCGATTCTTAGTTATTAAACGCCTTCTTCAGACAATAGATCATGTGTCAGTAGAAATAAATAGGCATTTCATTGGTACTTTAACTTTTATTCGTGATCAATGATATTAGAAGAGGCTACTAGAATAGGATTAAATATTATTACTATTTCCAAAGAAACCGTAACAAAAGTGAATATTCTGATCAATATGGGATATTAAATCTATAAGAAATAAATAGCGGTTATCATTTTCTTTAGCCATTAGCGCAATTGGTTATCTATCCATACCCAATGACTTAGATGCGCACATACAATTCATGAAATGGATCAGAACTTTCTCCACAGCATCCGTTCACTTTATTGCTGTTGTGCCATGCTTTCATTTATCTTTTAGGATCATTAGAGGTTGAATCTACGTTGATTGAATAGCACACTAGTATTAGTTTTGCTTTATCGACAATAGAACTATGTTTGAAATAGCATTTTCCGATTCCTGAACGTAATTTAATTTATTAAATAAATCATCATGACGCGTAAGCGTATAGGTACTCGACTCATGTTGAAAAAAGGACACGTTATACAGGCTACTTGGATACTTCTTAAAAGGCTTGTGATGATTACCCTTAGGAGACCTTTAGAGATATACGATAATCAATAAAGAGGATATGGAATGGATATTTCCACAAATAACGGCTTGTATTGTAAGATGCAGCTATAAAAAGAATAAATATGATATCTATAATAAGAAGTGATTTAAATATAGATTTAAGTCTAATATCACATTAGATTGATTTCTCTAGACAGGCAGTTTATGAAAAAGAGGCTTAATAAAAGCCCTTCCAAAGAAGGGCTTTTATTTGCGCTGCTCAACAATAAATAAACGCTCTTCAGCTCTGATTAGAGATTGACGTGCGCGTTCTACATCAATATGACTTTCGGGACGTTTAAGCCTTGTCGTTGCTCGCTCTAGTGATTTTTGTGCACGGGAAGCATCAATAATAGAGCCGTCTTCAATGTAGGGCGTTAAGATAGTTATACCCTCAGGCATAACCTGTGCGATTCCTTCGGGTATAAAATGTGTTATTGT
Source organism: uncultured Candidatus Marinamargulisbacteria bacterium (assembly GCA_964540745.1). Classification (GTDB taxonomy): domain Bacteria; phylum Margulisbacteria; class Marinamargulisbacteria; order JABIPA01; family JABIPA01; genus CAZIOF01. Next base: position 891 of record CAZIOF010000226.1, on the reverse strand, counting down.
GAGGTCCTCAGACTCTTTTGTAACCAACGATCCTGGCTTTAATTCAAATAATGAAGGTTCATGGTTAGGGAATATTCCTATTTCGCCACTTTTGCTATTAAACTGTACAAAAAGAGCCTCTTTTTTGATACTTGTTCCCTCAGGGGTCTTGATGATGAGCGCCAATTTGTCGTTAGACATTTGCGTCCTTCAATTTTTTAGCTTTTTCAATAACATCATCAATACCACCATTCCAAGCAAATGCTTGTTCAGGTATATCATCGTAGGTTCCGTCTAGAATAGCTTTAAAGGATTTTATGGTGTCCTCTTTTTTTACAAACTTACCAGGCATTCCTGTAAATTGTTCCCCAACAAAAAATGGCTGAGAAAAAAACTTTTGTACTTTTCTAGCTCGATATACTGTTATTTTATCCTCTTCAGATAGCTCATCCATACCTAGAATCTTTATAATATCTTGAAGTTCCTTGTATTTCTGTAAGACAACTTTAACGTCATTTGCGACCTTGTAGTGTTCTTCACCGATAATACGTGGGTCTAAAATAGTTGATGTTGATTCTAGAGGGTCAACGGCTGGGTAGATACCTGCGGATGCAATAGCTCTAGAAAGAACAGTTGTTGCATCTAAGTGAGAAAATGTAGTAGCTGGTGCAGGGTCAGTCAAATCATCAGCAGGCACATAAATGGCTTGTACAGATGTAATTGATCCTTTTTTAGTAGAGGTGATACGTTCTTGTAACTCACCAACGTCAGTTCCTAGAGTAGGCTGATAACCTACCGCAGAAGGCATTCGTCCAAGTAGAGCAGATACTTCTGAACCAGCTTGAACAAATCTAAAGATATTATCAATAAACAAAAGAACATCTTTTCCTTCTTCATCTCTAAAATACTCTG
>CAZIOF010000225.1:0-8828 GCA_964540745.1 uncultured Candidatus Marinamargulisbacteria bacterium | reverse complement strand
AGTTTTAGTGTGCACAGAAGAGTGTAAAATAACGTCAATACACACTCTTATTCTACAAAAGCTCTTTCGATTTGGTTTCAAGAGATTAAGACAATGAAAATGACCATAGATAAAGAGATAGAATGTGAACAAGACATATGTCCCTATGCAATTCTAAAAACCATAACAGCGACAGATAAATATATGGTAGCAATAGATGAAAACTATAAACGTCTTTCTGGTATAGATAATGAGGCTATTAGTTTAGTCCAGAGCGCCTTTAACTTGGTGAGTTTTGTAGAGAATCAAGGATATTCAGCGGGTTATTAGTAGCGAAGAAAGGGGTAGGCGCAATAATCGTAATAGAGATTTGAAAAATCGTTTAACCACATAAGTTGTTCCCAATATACTGATAACCGCCATGAGGTAAAACATGGGGATGCTCGTCATGTTAAGCGCAGAAAAGCCAATCGTGACCCCTAAAAAAAGGCTCATGATACTATTTTGGATCAGATTACTACCGGCTAAGACTTGTCCCAGATGACGTTCTGGGCTGCAGTATTGGATTAACGCGTGGAGGGGGACTAAAAAGAGGCCTCCAAAGAGACCATAGCTGCCAAAAAAGAGTCCTAAAAAGAGGGGTTGATGCAGAAGGGGTAAGAGAAGAAGATGAAGAGAGACCCCAATCGCTCCGATGGGAATCAAGCCCAGTGCTAAGATGCGGCGGGATAATCGGCCAGCCAGTAGCGATCCTATAACAATACCGATACCGGCCATGGCCATGAGACCTTGTGCAATGATCGTATTCGTAACGCCGGCCACATCCTTTAAGTAAGCACCGAAAATAGCCAAGATGACTTGATTAATGCCCATAAATAGACTGATACAGAGAATAGACAATAGAATCAGTGGAAACTGTGTTAGAATACCAAGCTCTTTTTTTATATAAGACCAGCGATAGGTATCCACTAAAGGTGTGTTAGAAGGGTGTTCTGGGGTATGTTTTGGAAGATTCATAGCAAGCAGCCATTGGGATAAGGCAAGCGCGACCAATAGCCAACCAATGGGTGTGAGTGTGTGTAAAATAAGGGAATGGGTGAGCGGGCCTGTGGGGAGTACCGATTCAAATAAAACAGAAAAGATGAAGACACCGGCTAGAATCGCCACTATGGTGGTGGATTGAACAAAGCCATTGCCTTTCCCCAGAGCTTTCTTGCCAAGAAGATCCCGAATATAACCGTATTTGGCAGGGGAATAGAAGGCACTTTGGAGTGCTAAAATAAAGGTGAGCCAAAAAGCAGGCCAAAAATAGCCTTGGTAATAACAAAAAGTAATCCCTAGAGTGACGGGAATAGCCATGCCAATTGAGCCAAAGATGACGCTGCTTTTGGCGTAGCGATCACTTATCAGGCCAGCAGGAGAAAAACAGAGAATAAAGGGAAGCAGAATTAAGGCATTCGTCACTGCCATTAAAAAGATTTGTTGGGGGCCATCATAGAGCTTAAAGATCGTATTCTGGATCAGGATTTTGTGTCCCAGATCAATAAAGGCGTTAATAAAGACAATGAGTAGATAGCGATAGAAACCCTGAGACGTGCCAATCACCTGGAAAAACCAGCTGTATCAGTGAGGCGACATGAGCTGCGTACAAATGCGCCAGATCCTTTTGCTATTATCTCTTCCTTTTCATTAAAGACATGGCTATCACAGATAAACTGACGTTTCGTTTGTGTCACAATCGTTCCCTTTGCAATCAGTCGGCCACTTGTGACGGGTTTGATAAAATAGACATGAAAATTGGCGGTAACCACAAAAACTTCAGACTCAAGAGACTGGGCCGAAAAAAAAGCAGAGTCGTCTAACATCTTAAATAGAATCGATCCATGTAAGGCTCCAGCCGCATGGTGATCATTGGGGTCCACATTAACCTGGATTGAAGCCGAGCCGGACGCTATTGAAAGGTCAGGTCGAGATCGGCCATTAATGGGGGATGCTTGGTACATGTGAATCAGTTGTTGGTAAAAGGCGGTCATGAATGGGACTCTCCATGTATCAGTGTATCAAAGGTGCTTATATGGGGCTAGATTTAAGTCTTGTAACCATTGAATATAAAATAAATGAAATTAATCATTAAAATATCCGATAAATACAAGATATTTAGTTAGCCCTAAATTTAAACAGATAAAGGATCTTCAATGAGACTTTCGTTAAAACGATCGATAGATAACGATATGAATTTTCTTGACTCACTAACGAGTTCGAAAGGCTGTACCTCTACGGAAGAGAGTTCGTTAAAACGATCCAGAGATGGTATGAATGTGAGGCGTGGTTCTCTTGACTCACTGACGCCTTCGGAAGGGTATACCTCTACGGAAGATAGCAGGCCGTCAAGTACGGCATCAGGTAAAAGAGTACGGTTTTCAGTGGAGTCGCCAATAATATGTGTATATGAGGCTGAGCCTTTTAAAGGAGATCCTTTCCAAGGGTGTTTACTTGCGATAAAACGCTTGGGTCAGGTTCTTGGATTGCGTGATACACTGTTTGACAACTTCATGAAACCTTACATAAAGTGTATGGCCATTGCCAGCAAGTGTCGACACAAATACCATTACAATAAAGTGGATGCCAAGAAAACTGAGTTAGCCAAATTGTTAGCCAGATTCCGTGAACAGGAGATGAAAGGTATCTGGGCCCTTTTGAAGACACTTGTTAAACGAGAGGGTATTCGATTAAGACCCAAAAAGGAGACAAGTACGGCCTATATAGCGTGCATTAAAGAGAACTTGGCTGCGATGATTGCGTCAGATACGTTGAGTGAGGTGGCGAGGCAATTGACTATACTTGAAACGCGTATATATGATGATTTCAGCAGCTATAGACGGCTTAAAAGCCGGTCCCAGACAGATATCTATGAACGAGAGAAATTTATGGGGCTCGCTGCTTTACGGGAACATGAGTCGGACTATTTAAGGTATGTACTTGAAGAAGTGGCAGAGACGTTAAAAAAGAATCATTTGGAAAAGAATCATGTTGTAAAGGACGTACTAAAAGAGACGTCAGCATGATCGGGTCATAAATAGAATTAGAACAACTGGGCTAAAATAGCGCTAGTATTGACGTTAGCACAGGGGCTAAGTACAATTTTTGTGGCATTTAAATCGTTTATGACGTAACAGAGACGTAAATCTAAGTAATGTGAGGAGTATCTAATGGTAGCAACATCTAAAGAAAAAATCGATATTAAAGGGGATATCAGTATCCATACTGAAAATATCCTGCCTATTATAAAAAAATGGCTTTATTCAGAGCATGAGATCTTTTTAAGAGAGCTCATCTCCAATGGCTTTGATGCCATCACAAAATTGGATAAGATTGCTACAAAAGAAGGGTTGTCTGATTATCAGCGTCCAGGGCTCATTAATATTGTGCCTGATGAAAAGGCAAAGACCATCACTATTTCAGATAATGGCCTAGGTCTTGATGCTGAAGAGGTTCAAAAATATATTAATCAAATCGCCTTTTCAGGTGCCCAAGATTTTATTGAAAAATTTAAAGATAAAGACGAAAAAGACCAAATTATTGGTCAATTTGGACTAGGTTTTTATTCAGCATTTATGGTCTCAGATACGGTTGAGATTAAATCCCGATCCTATAAAAAGGATGCTACACCGATTCATTGGTCCTGTGATGGGTCTACTGAATTTATACTTAAAGAAACAGAGAAAGATGCTGTTGGAACCGATATTATCCTCCATATTAATGAGGAGAATAAGAGCTTTCTAACTGAAGCGGCCATAGAGGGCTTAGTAAAGAAATTTTCAAACTACTTGCCCGTAGAGATTCAGGTGAATGGTAAAAAAGCCAATAATCAAAATCCACTATGGATTAAACAGCCCACAGAGGTTAAGGACGAGGAATACAAAGAGTTTTATAAAGCCATGTTTCCTGCTCAACAAGAGCCCTTATTTTGGATCCATATTAATGTGGATTATCCGTTCAACTTGAAAGGGATCCTCTATTTCCCTAAATTGATGCACGAACTAGATAGTAACAAGAGTATGGTTCAATTGTTTTGTCAGCAAGTGTTTGTCACGGATAATGCCCGTGACGTACTACCAGAATTTTTAACCTTACTTCAAGGCGCTTTGGATTGTCCTGATATCCCCTTGAACGTGTCTCGAAGCTACCTTCAAAATGAGCCTTATATCCAAAAAATATCGAAGCATATCGTGAAGAAGATAGCCGACAAACTTGTGAGTTTACATAAAAAAGATCAGGCGACTTATGAAAGCTATTGGGAAGATATCCATCCATTTATTAAATATGGGATGATGCAGAACCAAGACTTCTATGAAAAGGTAAAAAACGCCGTCCTGTTCCAAAGTTCCTTAGGTTATTCAACAACTTTAGAAGCGTATACAGAGCGGAATAAAGAAAAACTAGATAAGACAGTCCTATACTGTGCCGATAAAGAGGCGCAAGCGTCCTATGTCGCGCTTTGTAAAGAGAATGATTTAGAGGTTCTCTTTATCCATTCTTTAATTGATTCGCATTTTCTTCAATTTTTAGAAACAAAAGATTTAGGGGTGACTTTTAAGTCAGTGGATTCAGATGTGTCCGAACATTTAGTATCAGAAGAGAAAGAATCAAAGGTTGTGGATCCTAAAGATAACAAAACCTCTGATGATAAATTAGTAGACCTGTTTAAAGCAACTATTGGCCAAGAGTCACTTAAGGTAGAAGTAAAAGCCTTAAAATCAACAGAAGTATCGGCCATGATTATCGAATCAGAACACATTAAGCGTTTAAAAACCCTCTCATCTTCTATGAAAGGGATGAGCTCAATGCCTGTATTCGATGACTATACCCTTGTTGTGAATAGTAATAATGAGCTGGTTAAAAGTATTTTGAATTTAGAACAGACGCTACCGTCTCAAGAGAAAACTAAGACCCTATGTCAACAGGTGTATGACCTGGCTATGATGGCCCATAAACCGTTAACAGGTGAGCAGATGCAGGCCTTTATTAAGCGCACAACATCACTCCTTAAAGACGCCACAAATTAAGCGATAGAGGCCTCCTTAATTGGAGGCCTTTCTCAGGCTATTGCTGGGGAAAAGAAAGTATACTACCATTAAGCCATATGCTGTATTCAACCATTATCAAACAGTTTAAAAAGCAGTTCTATATCCTTTTCCAAGAAACCTTTACGAATGAGTCAGGCATGGTGATTGACCGATATGTGGCAAAACATCCCTTGTTAAAGCCTGAGTTGATTGTGGTCAATGACCAGGTCCATGGCTTTAAGAAGATTAAGACACGGTTAAAGAGTTTGGAAGAGTATCCTATCTATTTTGAGTGTGAATACCAAAAAGAGGATGACGAGCTCATTTTAGAGACCTTGGAACTATATGCGGAAGCGCAATTAGAGTCTGACCGTCGTATTCGTGATATTAAATATCTCGCCAATACTTATGCAAGCACGATTAATGTCGATATTGTCCAACAGATCAATAAGCCGGAACATCAATCCATAGTGATTAGTTCGCGTTTAAATGACGAATTATTAGAACGGTTTTCCTCTGATGACGAGGGTATGAATGCCATTCAGGAACAAGACCTCATTTTACTGATTGAAGTGAGTTTTCTTAGCTTTATTAATTTCATTAAATTGTTAGACGATGTACTAGTGAAAGGGAAGTCTTTGGATGCGATTAATCATATCTTGCGGCACATCCCTCGAGAGAAAGATGACGTATGATATTGGCGCCCTATCAGGCCAAATGCGTAGCAAAAGAAGATATGACGGAAGAGGAGAGTTACCGTTGTTTAACCCATATCCTAAGAGGCAAGTGTGAACCAGACCAGATTCTAGATATCCTAACAGCCCTAACCAATAAGGGAGAAACGGTGTCTGAGATTGTTGGGTTTGCACGTGCGATGCGTGACCATATGGTAAAGGTTCCATTAGAGAGTCCTTGTATCGATTTATGTGGGACGGGGGGATCGGGTAAGGATCGGTTCAATATCTCCACCGGGGTTGCCTTTTTATTATCGGCCTTAGATATACCCGTGGCCAAGCATGGGAATCGAGGGTCAAAAGCACCTAACGGAAGTTTTGATTTTTTAGAGGCGCTCGGGATACGGTTCGATTTAGAGGTGCCACAGATCCAGACTATCTTTAAAGAGATGGGGCTTTGCTTTTTATTTGCACGAACACATCATCCTGCCATGCGCTTTGTTGCGCCGGCACGCAAACAACTGGGCTGCCGAACCATCTTTAACTGTTTAGGGCCCTTGTGTAACCCTGCGGGTGTCTCTCATCAATTGTTAGGTGTGTCTGATTCTGAGATAGCCCATAAACTGGCTCACGCATTGCAGCGTTTAAACACCACAAAAACCATGATTGTTCAGGGCGGCGATGGATTAGATGAACTTTCCTTAACAAGCCCTTCTAAAGCGTGGGATGTGACACCTGATTCTATCAATGAGCGTATGATTGATCCGACATTTTGTGAGACAGGGTCTGATAACGACGTTAAGGTCACGGGAACAGCTATTGAAAATGCATCGTTATTTTTGGAGATACTAACCAAGCGTCAGGTAACGCATCCTATTGGGAGGACATTAGCCTTAAATGCAGGCGCAGCCTGCATGGTTTACGGTGCCTACGAGACCATAGAAGAGGGTTACCACCGGTCTTTAAGGACAATCTCTGACGGACGCGCGTTAGAAGCGCTTAACCGATATAAAGACCTAAGCCAGTCATTCTAGTAAGAGATGACGCGTTTGTTATAGACATTATATAGTTAGGTAGTATGTACAAAGTGAAAGAAAATGCACGTATTTCGTTTTTAAGAGAATGTGAAGCCAAACTTAAACCTGAACCCTAACCCAAATGCCTGCCGTTTATCGATATGCCTATATTTATCGATATGCCTATATATAGTAGAGCAGTTACCTATTTCCCAACACAACTATACCAATGAAGGACGGAAGATAATAACCCCTGCATCGATTCCTCAGCCAAGGTAAAATGCAGTCATCTTTTTTGTCCGACAAGATAGGCCTATGACCTATGAGGTCTTAGAGCGCTGCAGTGGATATGAGATATTCTACAACCTCTTTATGTCCTTTTATTACTGCCAAATTCATTGGGGTCTTCATTGTCTGTATTATTCACCTTGGTCCCTCTGTTTATGAGACAGGGTACATGGGTTATAGGATCATACAACAAGAATCCTTCTTGGCTCCGGCGTTTCGGAGTAGGGTTTTTATAGTGTCATTATATGCCAAATGCAGTGGGGTGCAGTCTTTAAAAAAACCGTCAGTGACAGTAGCATTCACCTCGCCCCCTTCGGCTATAAGCAAACATGCTACTTCTGTACATCCGTTATATGCCGCCAAATGCAGTGAGGGCCTGCCTTTCCAGGTACCGTCAGTGACGGGAGCATTCACCTCGGCCCCGGCGGTTATAAGAGCTTGGGCTATCTCTGTGCTTTCGTTAGATGCCGTTAAATGAAGAGGGGCTTTGCCGTCTTTATCTTTAGCATTCACCTCGGCCCCAGCTTTTATGAGATATTCAGCTATTTTTTTATCTCTGATTATTGACGCAAAATGAAGGGGGGTGGAGTCTTTAAATAAACCGTTAGTGACGGTAGCCGTCACCTCGGCCCCGTTAGTTATGAGACATTCTGCTACGGCTGTACGTCCGAAATGTGCCGCTAAATGCAGTGGGGTCCAGCCATAGTCATCTTTAGCAGTCAGATCGGCCCCTGTGGTTATGAGATATGTTGCTATGTTTGCATCTCCATCTAGTGCCGCTACATGCAGTGGCGTTCTGTTCCATTCATCTTTAGCAAATACTAGGAGTGGGTTTTTTGTAATCATATCTGTAATCTCTGCTGTATATACTGTTTTTGCCGCCTCATTATCTTCGGGGTTTTCTTGAAGTTTATCGAGTAGTGCAATTCTTTTTGTCTGTAGCCTCTCAGTGATATAGGTGTAAATATAGGCGTCTAACTGATCCTTGAACTTGCCTTTAGCAAAGGGGCGGTACTTAAATATCAATTCAGTGGGACAGGGTGTTGAAGAGTTGCCCATAGCTCTTTTGATGGTTTTGATGTGATCGGTAGTTCTTTGTACCTTGGGTACCAAGCGGATGTCTCTGAAAGTACTGGCTAAACGTGTATCTTCTACAGGACTTAAGTATATTTTTATTTGTGGGAGTATATCATCGTTGGCAAAAATCTCTAGCCAATCGTGTGTCGTTTTATCGTGTTTTATTTCAGAAATTGTTAATGCTAAATATTTTTTCATGAGCCTGCCTTCGTTTTTATTTTGGCCTGTAATTCTTTGTTTTCTTTCTGTAGTGATTGGATTTGAACCTGTTGGATTTGGTTTTGAGCCTGTAGTTCTTGGAGTTGAGCCTGTAGTGCCTGAGTCTTTTCTGTTTCTGCAAGTAAGAGGATCATATTTCTGTGTCCTCCTTTTGCCGCCAAACTCAGTGGGGTGTAGCCATTTTCATTTGCAGCCTTCACATCGGCTCCGGTGGTTATGAGAACTTGTACTATGTCTTGTCGTCCCTCTCCTGCCGCCAAATGAAGTGGGGTCCAGCCATCATTACTTTTAGCATTCACCTTGGCCCCGGCTTGTAGGAGTGCGTTTACAGTATCTGAATTCCCTGATTCTGCCGCCAAATGCAGTGGGGTGAAACCTTTAAAATAACCCTCAGTGAAGGTAGGATTCACCTCGGCCCCGGCTTCTATGAGTAAGCTTTTTACTTCTGTTTGTCCGTTATATGCCGCCAAATGCAGTGGGGTGTAGCCATCTTTGTTGTCTTTAGCCTC
>CAZIOF010000224.1:0-6417 GCA_964540745.1 uncultured Candidatus Marinamargulisbacteria bacterium | reverse complement strand
GCTTCACAATCTGAAGCGCCTGACTCAAGACCGTCCTCATCCTCCAAAAGCATGTCTCTTTCTGAATCGCCTAATTCAAGAACCTCCCCATCCTCTAAAAGGGTATCGCCTTCAATCCGTTTCAAAACGCTATGAATCCCTTCAATAGCATCTAACGTCCCATAAAGAAGTGCACAACTCCCTGGCCCCACACTCAAGGCCTCAAACAACACTGTAAGCCCCTGGTCCGTCGGCAACGGGTATAGCCCTAACTCACGGAGTTCGTTGACACGCTCCACTGGCATTCTCATCCCCCCACTCTCCCAATAAGGCCACTGAATCGTTAGCGTCTGTCCTGATCGCTTACCCTGTTTACATAAGTGCTGACGCCGCGCACTAAAGGCCCCTAAAAAGGCATTCGCCGGCCCATACGCACTTTGTCCTATGTTCCCTGTAACACCTGACAGAGACCCAAAAAAGACCATTATCTCTAATGGAAGTTCGGCTGTAATCTCATCAATCAGACAAGCCCCTTTAAACTTAGGTTCAAGGATACGAGAAACAGCATCTTCGGTCATACGAACAAATAAACTGTCCCGTATAACACCCGCAAGAAAAAAGACGCCTTTAAGAGGCGCCACACTCGACTCAATCTCTGAAACTAACGACATCATTCCCTTACGATCGCAACAATCCACCCTTACATAGCGCACATCACAACCGGATAACTGGAGTGACTTAATTAACCGATCCTGCTCTTGAGAAAGGACAGAACGACCTGTACATACAATGGACGTAGCACCTTGTGCAACTAAAGACGCCAATAACGACAACCCAATACCGCCCATCCCACCAATGCATAAATAAGTAACCCCAGGTTTCACATAATAAGGCTGGGAGGGGTTACGCATAATAGGCCTAAAAACTCTCTTTTTTAATCCAGTACCGGTTGAAAAAAAACACCCTTCTTCTGACAATAAGCGTAGGTCATCTAAGCTGATATTCCCTAAAACACCGGTCCATCTAAACCGTTTGATCTCTAACTGCAATGATATAAAAAAGGCAGATAACATCTCAAACAGCATCATCCCTTCAGGTGTATCAGGACAACGCAATTTGATATCAATGGCACCTGTCTTCAAATACGAGGCTAACCCCTGACAAAAGAAGTAACCATCTTTAAAACAAGTCTGGATATCATCAAGATGTAACGCATCCCCATGGAAATCAATAATCACCTGGTAGCCATCTTGGACCCTCGTTATAAGACGTTCTAAATGTGTTTGAAAACCTGGGCCATCATAAACATTACAAACGGTACAGTTTTCAGAAATATCTAGAGCCCTATCACTTGAAATAAGATGACAATAATCAACGGGAACCTGTGACTCATTAAGCGGTGAAAATTGTGAAAAGTAACACCCGTCAGTACTAGATGCGGTCGTTTTAGAAGGGAGATACGTGTCCCAAACTGGGACAAACGCACGTAACCGTGGCTTAGTTTCAAATACAGCTGGTGAGAATTCAACCTCAGTTAATGAGGCAATGACCTCCCCCTTCGAAGACAGAAAATAATAGCTATAAGAATGTGCCCCTAAATGCCGACACAATACAAATTCAGGAACCCCGCCATTATAAAGCGTCACAGCCCCCATTTTAGAGGGAACATATAGCACTGTATCTTTAGTGGATCTAAAACAAATAATTAACTGCAAAGCAGCATCTATCAATGCCGGTGATAGGCCTTCCTCAGGCTGGTTATCCAACTGCGCTAACACCTCATTGTCATAACCTTGCCATACGGTGTTGACCCGTCTCAACAAAGGACCATAAGTAATCTCATAAGCGCCAAAAAGCGAATAAAACCCATAATGAGTTAATGTAGGATACTCCCAAAAAAAGCTCAACTCAATAGATTCAGAAGACGTCGATCTCACATCATTAACCACACACCGACACATCTGCTTCCCATGCTCGTTTAACGAAAGAGCCCTATTATCAACACTCAAAGATATCCCCATATCCAAACGTAAAGGCGCTAAACATATCACATGTTCAAGCCGACAAGGAACCCGTCTTACCTCATTTAAAAATATCGCCAAACTAACAGCAACAGGGACCACAGGTTGCCCATAAAGACAATGATCGGCTATAAGGGGTTGATAGCCCTCTAACGAGACGCTAGACTCACGAATCTCTGAGATCGCTTCTACTTGAGGCTTCCAAAGACGTTTCAAATCAAATGGGTAAGGGGGCAAAGACACCATATGAACGGACGTCTCTTCATAATAATCAGACCAATCAAGCCATCCGCCATCCACATAATGACGAGCCAAGACATGCCAATCAATAGCGGCTGAATTCTTAGGAACAATATAACTATCTTCTTCTCCAAAACGACAATCTGCCTGTTCTTCAGCAGCGCACTGACCCGACTCCAAATATAATTGAAAGGCCTTCAATAAAGTCTCTTTTGTCGATACAAGAAAAACCACACGATGTGCCAAATGCATCTGACGTGAGTTCAACGTATAAACAAAATCCTTAAATGATACAGAGGCCAACACAGAAACCAGAGCCTTAATTCGAGCCTTGATAACCGTCTTAGAATGAGCAGAAACACAGACCAAAACATCCGTAGAAGGCCCCTCTTTCTGTTGAGAATAGTGAGGTGACGCAACGCCTTCCACAATAAGATGACAATTAGTTCCACTCATTCCGAATGAACTAATCCCTGCTCGTCGAGGGACATCCCCAGGCCATACATCACATTCTGACGACATATAAAAAGGTGACTGTTCAAGTAAGGAATGGCAACGATCCGTATAAAATGAAGGAAAAAAACACCCATCTCTCATAGAAAGAAGAACCTTAATCAAGCTTGCAACACCACCAGCGGCTAGCGTATGACCTAACTGTTGCTTAACAGAGCCCAGACGAAGCGATCGTAATGGAACGCCATCCCAAAAGGTATTCAAGGCCTCCAATTCCGTCTTATCACCACGCACCGTTCCTGTCCCATGAGCCTCTAGATATTGTATGTCTCTAGGCGAAAGACCGACAGAATCATATGCGGACTGAAAGAGCGCAACCTGAGAGGTAACACTTGGAGCCGCTAAACCACCTGTTTTGCCATCTTGCTCAACACTCCCGCCCTTAATCAAACCGTAAATACGATCATTATCAGCAAGTGCGTCAGCATACCGCTTCAGAACAATAACACCAACCCCTTCGGCAGGCACAATCCCATCAGCATCCCTAGAAAAGGTCCGACAACCTCCCAATGACGACACTAAACGATTATCCTGTAAAAAACCAAAAAAGTGTGGTGAATAAAGCAAACAAGAAACCCCTCCTGATATAGCAATATCGCACTCGCCTCTTCTAACAGCTTCCGACGCCTGATGAATCGCTACCAATGATGATGAGCAAGCGGTATCTACTGTAAATGCAGGGCCATTCGTATTAAAAAAATACGATACCCGTGCAGATAAAAGAGACGCAGAGGACCCTAATCGCGCCCACTTATGGGACTCTTCTTCCGTATAATTAGGCTGATGAGCACCTAAATAAACCCCAACGCGCCTTTGTTTTAAGAAGTCGTCTGTCACACCTGCATCTTGAAAAGCATCCCAACAATGATGCAGAATCAATCGATGTTGGGGTTCTAACCACTCTGCTTCTAACGGCGAATAACAAAAAAAAGATCGGTCAAACTGGTCATGTCCATTTAAGAACCCGCCATACCTAGGCCCATCACAAACATCCATTGAATAAGTATCATAATCAGGCTGTCTCTCTTTAGGAAACGCCGTAATACTAGACCTATTTGAATAAAGAAATGACCCATAATCTAAAACAGATTGTACCTGTGAAAACTGACAAGAAATCCCAACAATAGCCACATCTTCAGTCCCCTGATCATGCTTGATTACGCTGGGTTTCACGGGATATTCTTCAACTGCCTTCGGAGAAGGAATTGATAACGTTTCAAGCCCCTTTATCAATGACTGTAAACACGTGTAATCATAAAACATATCGACTGAAAACTTATGTATAGATTGGACAGTATTAAGTTGTTCTACCAACTCATGGAGAACAATAGAATTGAAGCCCAGCTCTCGAAAGGTTAACGACGAATCGAAAGAATCAAGACCTAAAGCCCGTTTGAATTCAGTCTGCAACAAAGAGGATAACGACCTGTCTTCCCCTCCTAAACGAGACCTATCTAAATCGATCACCATCTGGCGTAATGGCCGAGAAGGAAACCACCTCCGATTGCCGTCATATTGGACAGAAAACGTTCCCTTTAAAGCCCCACCTTCAACCCAAGAATCCAAATAGTCTTTCAAACTATCTTCCAACACAAGTCCGGAACCACAACAAATCACACGATCCTGACAATCATTCTTAAGAACTGTTTCTACGGACTCTATAAACCCCTCTATGCTCTGGGCAACAAACACCCTACGACTAGAAAACGTATGTTGATTAGCTGTAAAATGGCAAGCAAGTTCAGATAAGGAGAATGTTTCCACCAACATAACCTGCTTTAAGGAACGTAAGTAACCCTTAAGTAACTCATCCGTCAAAGCAGACACAAAAAGATAGACGGGCTTCGAAAAGGAAACGGCCTTAACTATCGAAACATAATCCCTAACAAGAAGCCCCCCATTCGTACCCCCAAACCCATTGGATAACACCAACGCAGCACGATCGCCTTTTGGACGCACCCAAGACGACGGCTCGTCACTAATCCGCAAGCCTTGGCCTAAAGACATTCCCAACGTCTCCTGAGAAACATGGCGTGTAACAGGCAGCTGATCGTAATAAAAGCCTAATAAAACCGTGAGTAGCCCGGTCAAACCAGACGCCCCTTCATTGTGACCCACATGAGATTTAACACTCCCAATAGGACATGGAACATCACACGATAAATCAACAAAGACTGATTTCAGGCCCTGGATCTCTGCGCTATCACCTAATAATGTTCCTGTACCATGAGTTTCAATATAATCAATAGAAGAAGCTCCCCGCTGAGACTGAGATAAAAGGTGCGACACAACCGACGAAACCGTTTCCGAACTGGGGCTAGACAGAGAGTGCGTCATTCCCGTATGACGAACCGTACTACCCTCCAAGACCCCCCAAATATGATCCCTATTAGCAATCGCAGAGGAAAGCGGTTTAAGCATCACCATGACAGCCCCTTCACTACGCACATAACCATTAGCGTCTTTAGAAAAAGGACGACAACACCCATCTTGTGACAAAAATCCCGCCGAAGAAAAGGCTTCATAACCCTTTGCTGATAAAATAAGATGACTTGCACCAACGATAGCCTGATCAATCTCACCTGAACGAATAGCCTGCATGGCCTGATGAAGTGCCACCAATGAGCTTGAACACGCCGTATTAATAGTCTGGCTTGGGCCACATAAATCAAAATACGCAGATAGCCGATTAGCGGCCATAGCAGAACAAACACCAAACGAATAATGAGGGTCCGAGGCGCTAAACTGCTTGCCTTGATTTTCAAGGTGATCGGACGCTGATTGCGCAATATAAACCCCCGTCTCCGATCGCTTCAAACTGGCCAACGAATAGCCTGCTGAATCGACTAACTCCCAACCCAGTTCCAGTAATAACCGATGCTGAGGGTCCATCATCTGAACTTCTTTTGGCGACAATCCAAAAAATATCGAATCAAAATGGGTTAAATGATCATCCTCTAAAAAACCACCATAATAGGTTCCCGTATGATCAAAAGAGGCAAACGGCCGTGATTGAGGCATTTCAGTAATCAACGTTGTTTCTTGCTTTAGCAAGTCCCAAAATGCATAGGGGGTAGTCACTCCGCCAGGAAAACGACAACTAATGGACACAACAGCTATTGGCTCATGAGAGGAGGGTTCTGAGTCTTCTTTATCACACGCAGACACCAGTGGCTTCTGAGAGACTATATAGGCAACCATTTGTTCTAATGTTTGATAATCATAAAAAAGATGTGGCTCAAACGCACAATCGAATCGTTCGCGAATCCTATCAGAAAGAGAGGCGAACCCAATGGAGTCTAAGCCATATTGGCCTATGGGAACATCCATAGCTATTTGTGATATAGGATATTCTTGAAGCTCTGACAACATGGTTTTCAATATCATCTCCACTGAATCATCAGATACCATCGTTTCTGTCTGCACTCTCTGTTCAGGCAAGGAAATCGACACCCCATGATCAGTACGACAGGAAAAAACCTGACGATTGGTATCATCAACACCAACGACGGCATAATGAGACGCCTCTGTCTGCCATGCAAATAGGCTATAAACAGCGCCAGAACGAAGAGGCCCTTTAATAGAAAAACATTTTATAAGCCCCGGCCCCTGGTTCTCGGCTAAATCAGGATCTTTCATGGCTAACGCGATGGTCTGCAGTGCC
>CAZIOF010000223.1:0-9161 GCA_964540745.1 uncultured Candidatus Marinamargulisbacteria bacterium | reverse complement strand
ATTATCACAAATACATCGAGCTGATTTTGTAAAAATAAGACACCTGCCCTATAGTAAATATGTACTCTAAACAATTTCTTCACTGGGGAGCTTGCAAGCCGCTACTGGTGTTCGAAAAACCGTTGACCAGTGAACATCATTCTTTCTTTACAATCTGTATCTGTATTGGATAATGTGATAGTATTATACCTAGTCACTTTCTATTATGTCTACTGTAGAACATATATTATTATTTTACGCTGGGCTTCTTTTATTTAATACGCTTATCTCAGCGTTATTATGGCTCCATCAAAAAACGCGTCAACACAAGGTGCTCTTATTGTTGTGGCTCTTTGCATCTCTTTCTTTTCTAACTCAAGGCCTTTTTCAAAAAACCGATATCAGCATGATTTTGTCCTATTCAACCATGATTCTCCCTAATTTCACATTAGCAGTACTTCTGGCTAATTTATTACAAGAACGTGTTCCTTGGCGATTATTATCTAAAGGCGCCATTGCTGCGTATGGCGTCACGCTTTTCTTTTACCTTATTGGTATTAAACAATTCTACTTACTAGCACTGCCGATTTCGTTTATCTGTGCAACACCCCTCTTTTACATGAGTAGTCGTGCCATTAAGAAATGGGATATCTTAACGCTATCAGGAAAAAGCTATACCTTGATATGCTTATTTTTAGCGATTCATGCCTTGGATTATGCCTTTATTCGGAAATTAGAATATGCCGAAGTACTTGGTTTCTCGCTTGCTATATTATTTGCCCTTGCACTCACAATTTTTGCGCCTGCTGTTATTTTAGAAATACTCACAAAAAGTAAAGCACAAGTTGAAGCAAAACTCGATATTGCTCGACAAATTCAATCCGAAATTCTTCCTAAAAGACCAACTATTCCCATGTATGAGCTAGAATGCTACATGAGACCCGCTGAGGAAGTGGGGGGGGACTACTATGATGTCTATAACTTTAAAGACAAGTCTTGGATATTTGTTGGAGACGTAACAGGACATGGTTTGGCTTCTGGGCTGGTCATGTTTATGGTTCAAAGTATTGTCACCACTATTTTACAAACCAACTCATCAATTTCTCCACGGAAATTGAATTTCTTAACCAATAATGTCCTCTGCAATAATCTACAGCGCTTAAATGAACAACGCCCCATGACACTCCTTTCTCTATGCCTCGATTCACAGCACCGCATCACCCTCAGCAGTAGTCATGACATGCTCTATGTGTATCGACATAAAGATAAAACCGTTACACTACATGAGACCCGTCATTTCCCTGTTGGGGTTGGCTTTTCAGACAATTTTGACTTGGAAGATTTTGAAGAGTCCTCACTCATTTTAGATGAGGGTGACCTCGCCTTACTTTGTACAGACGGTATTACAGAAGCTGCATATGAAGGCGATATTAGGAAAGGAACATTTGAGGACGAACGCTTAAAGAAATTTATTGAAAAGAATGCAAACCTTCCCCTATCACATATTAAATCTAATTTAATTGCTTATTTGGATAGTTTTACAACTAATACCTACACTGATGATATAACGTTTGTTCTTTTAAGACATCGTCAAAAGGTCCACTATGAACAGAGCGCCTAACCAACCTTACGTTGTTGATGTCGGGTTTAAAGGATGGTGCATGGGGCTTTACCTCCCTCAAAATAGACCTATTACAGACTGGGAAAGTGAACTTCAGTTTCCAATTTCACCAAAAGAGTTTCAAAAGGAATGGTCGCGCTGCAGTCTAACTGCAGATTTCTTATCTCACTATATTGTCTCAGGAAAATCGGCTTCTCCTCAGATGATAAACACAGCCTCTACTATTATCAATGAACTAATCGAAAATGCCGTTAAATTTTCATCTACTTATGATAATTCTATTGTACTTGCTATCCAGAAAAAAAGGGGCCTTATGAGTTTTGAAACACTTAATTTCTCTACTGAAAAAGATACCATTAAATTCTCAACACATATTCAACGTGCATTAAGCAAAGATCCAGACCTTTTTTTACTGGAACAAATTAACCTATCCTTAACACAAAAGTCGACATCGGGGTTGGGTTTCATTTCTATATTATCTCATTTCAACACAAAGTTTGGTGTCAAAATAATACCTCATGATGCAAAAAACTCACTTTTTAAGATATACTTAAAAGTAATATTAAAGCAGGAGGAATAAAGGATGATAACAACAACTACTGACTATACCATCAAGACAGTAAACCCAGACCTTGTAAAAATAACAGGAATTCTTAGACTGCCTTCTCCTGCTGAGTACGAAAAACCATTTGATGATATTAAATCTTACATGGAAGCATCTCAATCTTTTACGCTTGATATTACTGAACTTATCTTTTTAAATAGTGCTGGTATTAGTGCACTTGCTCGCCTTATTATTCTTGCACGAAATGGAAATACCCCTCTCACAATATTAATCAGTAATGATATTCCTTGGCAGTCTAAAAGCATCTCTGGCTCTTTAACAAAACTTTGGTCTGAATTAATTGTTCGTCCTGTAGAAAAATGACTCAAGTAACGACCTACGGCCTATATCAAGACTCTATAGAAAAAAAATCGACTCAATTGAGCATGGATTTTATCGTTCCCTTAGAGCTTATGTCTCGATGGGAGAGATGCAGCCTTATCTCTGACTTTATGGCTCAATATAATCCTCTTGACCAAGATATTCTTCCTAAATCAACAAATTTATTATCCACCATTTTAAATGAGCTCCTAGAAAATGCCATCAAGTTCTCTACAGATAAGCTTGTTAATGTCTCTATTAAACATTTTGGTGACGAAATAGAAATTGAAGCCATTAATATAACAAACACCGAAAATGTTGGTAAATTGATGATTCTCATTAATAGTCTCAATCAGACTGATTCTGAAGTATTACTTTTACAAAGCTTTGAAAAAACAATAGAATCCCCTCAGCATGACTATTCAGGGCTAGGGTTACTAAGCCTTATCCAAGATTACAACAGTCATTTAGGCATTAAAATTGTCCCAAAATCAGAAAACCTTGACCATTTTGAGGTCTATATAAAAATTCAAATCCCTCTTAAAGAACTTTCTTAAGCACCATGCCCTTAATGACCTTTGAATCCATTATTACATGGGTATATCACCATAAGATAGTCACCTTGCTTTTGATACTTAGCCTATACAACTTATACATCTTTATCCGCTATAGGAATAGTCTTTTTTTACTTATTAATATCATTATACTTCTTTTCATTACAGGCCTTATTAAGGCAGGCTAACCATAGCGACTATAAGGCCGTTTTTATATCTGGCAGATTTTTCTCTATAATCATAAACGTTATCCATTCTTTTGGGCCTCCCCAGGTTCCAATAAATGTATATGGGGGCTCTGATTGATACACATAATAGTGCTTATGTGGATAGAATATCGCGCCTATCCCTTGCACACTGGTTTCAAATACATCGACTGATTTTTCCAACACCCCTCGGCCCTTAATTGGTTCAGGAAGCTCATATTGGGGTGAAATTTTATCTAGATCAATTTCTTGAAAACGCCGAACTTTTATTGCACTATTCATCGGCAAGGCTTCTACAACAAACTCACAATAAAAGTCCTCTATATTAATAAATAATCCCGCCTGCAACAATGGGATAAGTGTACTAGCATTAACTGTCTTATTATAATGGGATACCTTTTTTTCTTTCGTTATTTTACTCTGTTGATAAAAGGTATAGTTTACTTCTTTTTTATTAATCCGTTGAACCTGCCTGTGGTCGTATTTCATCCTGTCCTGAACTTCTTGGATCTTAACCTTATAATCACTCCTATCTAATAAAAACAATGTATTCATTTCATAGATATGGCTTGATATAGAGCTATCTACTTGACATAACACCTTGTTATTAGATGACACAGTGATAGTCATCGTAAATGATTCTTTACCTATCGCAGGACCATAGTTGATACCCGAATAGGATTGTAACTCTGGTAATAATCTTGACCAGTTAGGCGTTTTTTCTCGAATAACCTCTAAACCTACCGCCTCTGTGATGATTATTGATAACATCATACCTAACATGACATGTAAAACTTTCATTTCTTATTAACCCCTTTCTATAATATGTAAGTTTTCTATTTATTTACGCCAAGAATATCTTTATAATCTAGTCCTATCGTATCATATATTAACAGGCCTCTTTATTATGAATTTTTGTTCACATTGTGGAAATAAACTAAAAAGACAGATCCCTTCTGGTGATACTAACGTCCGTGACGTATGTCTAAGCTGCAACACTATCCACTACCAAAACCCTAAAGTTATTGTAGGCATAGTACCTATCTTTGAGAATAAAATCCTCCTATGTAAACGTTCCATAGAACCACGTTCCGGTTACTGGACTATTCCCTCAGGGTTTATGGAAAATGGAGAGACCCTTTCTGAAGGTGCCCTTCGTGAAGCTAAGGAAGATGCACATATCGATGCCTCTATTGTTTATCTACACACCGTCTACAGTCTTCCCAAGATTAATCAGATTTACTTCCTATATTGTGCAACAATTAAGACCCCTTCTTTTCGTGCCGGTAATGAAACCTCTGAGGTTCGCCTCTTTTCACTATCAGACATCCCCTGGGAATCCATTGCGTTTAGTGCTGTTACCTTTGCTTTACAAGGCTATATCGAGAATATTAAAACCGATCAACCTCTACTTCATGAGGGGTTTTGGAATGCACCTCCGCCAACTAACTATTAATCGCATTATTTATTCTATTAAATAATTAGATAATCCAGTCGATCTACGTTACACTAGTCATCCTAAAAGGAGGATCCGATATTATTTATAAAAAGCTAGCACTAAATACATCTGAGACACATTCCTCCTTTGAATCAAATCAGTCTAAAACTGTACACAAGACATCACAGCTTAATAAATTTTTTAAACGTATGGAACATTTCGGCCCTGCAATAATAACGGCCTCTTACATTGGACTATCGTCACACCATCAAAAAAAGTGATTTAACAGACGTGTATAAATACCTTTCATATATGTCTGAATCACGTAGTAATCAAGATCTAGCTATTCTTGTAGATACCTCTAGATACCATCTACTCGATCGCATTGAATCCCTGTTCGATCAAGTAGGCATTCTAGACCCGGAGAATCACTATCGAATATCAGTACGTACATTTCTAAAAAATATTCTAGATGGTAACGCTGGAGACACATGTATTGGATTAGAACCTATTACAATAGATCTCTTACCCTCGCTAAGATTCCATTGTGATCATGATGGCGATATTGGCATACATCACCCTTTGACTGAAAATGAAATAACCCAGCATAGTAACTCCTTAGATATAAGTTGCCCCATCGGTAGAAAATCGATCTGTCACTATAGCGACTTTGTTAGCTACATATCGACTAACCTTAACGTAGAGCTCAGTAGGGCTAAATCAAAGTTTTTCAGAAAACAATTAAGGCAACTTTTAAATATCCCTCAACCGATACGAATCAACTATCCCACCGTTGTTCGAACTCCAGAAGATATACCTATAACCACTCATATACTCTTAACAATTGCCCATCACATCAATTATTAATGACTACATCAGGCCCCTAATCTCTCAAAGAAAGCGATTTGATACCTATGCATAAACACCTGTCAATAAATCCAATAGCACGTACAAAACGAACACATACTGTCATGTTAGATATGTCTAAATCTATATTATTAGATCGCATTTCTTCCCTCTATGAACAAGTTGGCATTTCGGATCCAAAAAACCCCTCTCGAAAATTGGTATTAACATTTATAGAAAACCTCTCCAAGGAAAAGAATCACACTAGCATTGACATGATTCCAATCTCGATAGAAACTTTACCCTATCTAAGGTTTCATTGTGATATTGAGAATGATACTGGTTTACAACACCCTTTAACTGCATCTGAAATCCATAGACTATTCCGCACTGATTCACAGTGCCCAATTGGAAGAAAGGTATTGAGTCATTATAATGATTTTGTGACTTATATCATTAATAAACGCAATCACCAAGATGAGCGGTTATTACAACTTACACCAAATCGACTCACTTTTTTTAAAAGACAGTTAGCAACGCTGCTACATATCCCTAACCCTGTTTTTATAGAAAGGCCTAGCCGAGTATGTTTGAAAGACTTACCGTTCTGTATCCGTCGTACAATATCGCTCTAAATGTCGTAAAAAACCACAACTACCTTTAACATCACTTATTGATGACGGCTTTTCCTGACAAGATTCAGCAAATTATGATAACGACTTTAATTTGCTACATCCGCATAATGTTTAGTTATTAGCCAAACTTAAAACTAAAAAGGCCCTACTGCAAGTAGGGCCTTTTTATCTATAACCTCATTTAATGTTAACGATTATTTTGTTCGTTCACCCAACTTTTTCTGAACAACAGCTACAAACTCTTCTTTGACCTGTTCAAACATTTGCTTTGCATCACCATTGATTTGCAACACGTCTCCAAAGAGTCCCCAATCAGAAATGGGCTCTGAGTATGCTGTAAATACTTGGTTTATAATAATCGGGGTTCCATCTTTATGGACCAAGGTTAGGCGTGCTTCTAACCCCAATTTTTCTTCCGGCATCAAGCCCATAAAACCGCCGCTACTTTTCATCCTTAATATCTTAAATGTAAAGTAACCTAGGGCATCCGCACCTATCTCTTTTGCTAACTGTGTGGTCAATTCAACTTTAGGTGTATATAGACCAGACGCAAATGGCTTTGGATTATAACTTGTAGGCTCTCGATTGAAGTTAAATTGTTTAAAAATATTATTATCACTAAATGTATCGGCTAATACCATCTCAAAACCGTCATTTGTAAAGACCCTCATAATCCGCTTAAACAAACTTAAATAGAAATTTTCTACTTCTGGGTTGATAATTGCATCTTTACCTGTAAGTGCGTTTCCTACATTACCTACCATTCTCATGGTGCTCATCATGTCACTCACTTCATTACCATTCTCGTCTACAACGGTAAAGTCAGTTGTGAAAGTGAGACCTGCAACCGCAATCTTTTTTACTTCATTAAGTTTTCCAATATCACCACAAGCACTCAAAAAACATATTGTCCCTAACAGAGTACCTAATATTATTTTTCTTATCATACAAATACGTCCTTTTTTGATATAACTCAAATGCAACGCCTCGAATTAACATCCATCATGGATAAAACTCTAACATACCACAATATGTCAATGCAATTTGTAAGCTTCTAGCCCTTAAGTAAAGCTATCCTGTTCATCATACTATGATACGTCAACTCGACTTTGAGCCCCCTATTAAGTTCCTTTATTTACCTTGATTTACTTTATTTTTTAAACCACCTTATGTCAGATCTCACATGATGCGGGGCCGTACATGTTCTACCCAATTCAAGTCGACCCAGCATGCTCCACTCGAGCTGCTCAAAGAGCCTATGTAAAGACAAGGATGCAAATCCGATAAACCACTGCCCTTGAATGGTGATTGGTCCTCACGACAATAAACCACATACTCTACAAACACGGGCAATATCCACTCATCCATGCATAGAATACCAGTCACAAATGAATCCGTAACGAATGCTCTCGATTTTTAGTATCTTAATTAACTTTAATTTATCGAGAAGACTTGTGAGTCGGCAGACATTCACTTAAACTTAGGGCTAGATGAAACCAGCTCTCTTAATTATTGATCATGGGTCACGATTAGATGACGCAAACCAGATGCTGGAAGGGGTAGCCTCTCTGTGCCGACAGGCCCGTCCCAACCTTATCGTTGAAATTGCCCATATGGAACTAGCCTCACCAACTATCGAAGAAGGATTTATTGCCTGTGTTGAAAAGGGAGCCAATCATATTACCGCTCATCCTTACATGCTCTCCCCTGGCCGACACGCCACCCAAGATATCCCGCGACTCGTCAAAGAAGTCGCCTCACGATATCCTGATATTCAACTTAGCATTACTGACCCCTTAGGCATTCACCCTAAATTGGGGGAACTTATTTTGGAACGAGCTAATCTTTAAAAAAGGAGCCCTCAATGAGCACAGCAACCCCCTTTGTCATTATCGATATATGTCTCATTCCACATAATGTGGGGACCTCATTATCGCCCTATGTGGCTGCTTGTCAGACTATTTTTCAGAATGCAAATCTGAATTATCAACTTCATCCATTTGGAACCGTTGTTGAAGGCGATTGGGATACAGTCTTTGAGGCCATTAAAGCCTGTCATCTTAAAGTCCACGACCTGGGTGCCGCACGTATTTCAAGCACTCTAAAAATTGGAACTCGTACTGACCGAACACAGACCATGTCTGACAAAATAGTGAGTGTTCAAGAGTCACTATCCTCTGGCTAAACCAGACCATCCCTTTCTTACCGTAAAATATGTCTAGTCTTCCATCGAATTAGGCCTATTTTAGATGAATACCTCCAGTAAACGTCATACGACGTATGCCTCTTTGCCCTCATTGCATCCATTACCTTGAAATAAAGTTTGGATATTACAGACATCGCACATCTACTTGTACAGGAAAAGCGTTGTTGTATACACGCCCTTAAGAGGGTATACGAAAAGCTGCTACAGCAGATCCAGAAGAATCCTCTTCCAAAAAATTACGTTAATAACAGTCAACCCGGTCTCATCAACCATCATTTATGACACACTTTCTATACTTTTCTCATGACTGTTTTAGTCAATTACTTCCAACAAACTTCATACGACATGCCCCTCATTCCCCTTATTGTGTCCATTATATAGCAATTAACTTATTTTATTTTCGATAATAAATAAAGCTTCTATTTAATACAGGGTATTACTTATTTAGATATTTAAAGGATTGAGATAGACATGATACAAACACATTTAGCATTAACAACTTCAGATAGTCCAGAGGCTGATAGGTCAGCCGCTAAGGGACCTAAGCACATCCTCAATCCCAGGGAACGGACATGAACAAACGACTATCCTTTCTAGATCTACCGGATGAAGCACTACATAACGTATTCGGCCGACTAGGCCCTGTAGAACATACATGTTTAGCCGCTACTTGCAACGATACCCGATTGGTACCCAAGGTACAAAAAACTACCGATGACATCAATACCATCAAAAGAGCTATGAACAACGC
>CAZIOF010000222.1:0-12312 GCA_964540745.1 uncultured Candidatus Marinamargulisbacteria bacterium | reverse complement strand
ACAAGAGAACATTTTTTATCGGACCAATTGGAGGGGGTTGATGGCTTTCATTTTCATACGTTGTGTGGCGGAACAGTTGAGCATCTCAAACGAACATTGGCAGTTGTAGAAGCTAAGTTTGGTGACTTCTTTCATCAGGTGTCTTGGGTCAATATGGGGGGCGGCCATCATGTGACCCAGCCTGGATATGATATTGAGACATTGTGCGATACTATTATTGCTTTTCAAAATAAATATAATGTTCAGGTCATTTTAGAGCCGGGTGAAGCGGTTGTTCAGAATGCTGGGGTTCTTGTGACCTCTGTGGTGGATATCGTTAAGAATAAACGCGAGATTGCTATTATAGATGCCTCCATAGCTGCCCATATGCCGGATGTTTTAGAGATGCCCTATAAGCCAGCGATACATGGGGCCCATGATCAAGGTCATCATGCCTATTCATTGGGAGGTACAACATGCCTAGCAGGTGATATGATTTCTGGCTATCGATTTGATAAGCCACTACAGGTGGGTCAAAAGCTCATTATTCAGGATATGGCTCAGTATACAATGGTTAAAAATACATCGTTTAATGGGCTGGATCTCCCCTCTATAGGACTTATAACTAAAGAGGGTTCCTATAAATTAATTAAACGGTTTTCCTATACTGATTTTAAAAGTCGTTTATCCTAGCTTCTTGAATTAAAGGTGCTCATGATGAGATGAAAGAGAAGTCTTGCGCCTACGTTAGCATCCCATTCACGGTTTGTATCGACCCCTACTTCAACACAATCAAAGCCAATAATGTGTTTATTTGCATTTACACATGTTTCGAGAAGAAAGATGATTTGGTCAAAAGATAGTCCCCCTGGTACAGGTGTTCCGGTATGAGGGCAGTAAAGAGGACTTAGTCCATCAATGTCTAAGGTAATATAGATCTGGTCTGGTAACGTTTGAACAATATTGTTGCAGAGTTTGGCCCAGGTTTCGCCATTATATTGAGCATGAGTGAGATCACGTTGTGTGAAGGTTGTGATGTTATGTTGGGTTGCGTAGTCCTGTTCTTCTTGACAGTAATCACGAATCCCTACCTGTGTGAGTGATGAGATAGTGCTAAGTATAGAGATGTTTCTCATCACGCTGGCGTGAGAATACTGAAAGCCTTGGTAGGCGTGTCTTAAATCCATGTGGGCGTCAATTTGTAGGATGCCAAAAGTTGAGTGGTAATGGGAAAGTGCTTCTACGGCACTATAGGTAATACTGTGTTCACCACCCACTAAAGCCACGGTTTTGTTTTCCTGAATATAGGTGTGACACCTTGTTGTTAGGTCTTTAAAGAATGCCTGACTTTTTGTGTTAACCATAAGGAGCCTGTCGTTGTCTATTGATAATCCGTTATCATAGTCCCTTATAATCTGTTGTGTGTGGTTATTAAGGGTGTTGTTTAAGGCTTTCCAATCTGGATTGATGGTGGACATATAAAAGGGTAATGATTCAAAATTTGGACAAAGAGGGTGATAGAGATCCAATTGGGGTGAGGCGTTGATGATGGCTTCAGGTCCATTTGACGTACCTTTGTGGTAACTAGTGGTGATATCCCAAGGCACTGGAATGAGGATGAGCTCGGCGTTTTTAATGGTTTTATTAAGACCAAATAACGATGTCATGAGGTTAATAGTGACTCATAAATACGGTGATTTTCTTCATCGAAACAGGAAAAGATAATGGTTTGAAGCTCGGTGTCTTGGATAAGTGGTAAGGATAGCGATTGTATGGCAATTTCTGCGGCACGTTGTTTTGGAAACCCATAGATACCAGTACTAATATTTGGAAATGCAAGCGTTTTTATTTTGAGATCTTTAGCTTGTTGAAGAACAGACTTGTAACAAGTGGCTAGAATCGCCTCTTCGTTATGGGTGCCGTCTTTCCAAATAGGACCAACCGTATGAATAACCCAGCGTGCTATAAGTGAAAAGCCTGGGGTTACCTTTGCCTCTCCTGGTTTACAGCCATTAAGTGTTTTACAGGCCTCGAGTAATTTAGGCCCTGCGCTACGATGAATGGCACCATCGACTCCGCCGCCACCTAGAAGACTAGAATTGGCTGCATTGACGATTGCGTCGACGTTGAGTGTTGTGATGTCTGTTTTACAATAATCGATTGTGAGTGTCATTGTTTAGTTCTTTCTAATTCATTTTGTGTTGTTAGTTGTGACTTATATTTAGTGCTAACTGAGTGTTCTTTTTTGTCGATTTCAAGGCTAATAATATCTAAGAGATTATTAACAAACAATTCGCCTCCTTTTTCAGTTAAATGACAAACATCATTAAAATACTTTTTTTTCTTTGGAATTTTGTTGTATTGGTCAACAAAGAGTAATGTTGGATCGGTTTCGTGCTGTTCTTTTAGAATTGTGTTGTGCAAGGCTAAGCCTAAAGAGAGCGATGTTTTGTCGCCCCATATGGAAAGGGGGAAGCTATGGGCATTTTTGAAAGAGTAGTCTAGGGTTTTTGAAATAAATTTATTGTTTGAATAGTCTTTTGGGATATAGTATGCATACGTCATTATAAGGACTTTGGCCTGATATTTGTTGGCATGTTTGATGATATTAGATATGTTTTTTCTAAAGGATTTTTTAGTTTTGATGTTTTGGCCATGATAGAGCCATTCAAAACGGACTTTATCGTGAGGCAATGGTGATAAATCATTATGCTTAAATTGAAGGTATAAGAGACTGAGTATATAGGGTGTTGCAAACGGAGATAAGTAATCTATAGTGGAAAGGTGTTTATTAATTTCGTAATACCAATCTAAGTGTGAATAGTTGGATTTGAATAGGTTGTCAGGAACATGGTTTGCACGTAATTCATTAATGTTGTGATAGATGATGATGAGGTCAAAGATGGTGTGTTCAATCGTGCTATATTTTAAAAAACTATCCAAACTTGAGTGCGCGGGTCTAGAAAAATTAGTAACACGCACAGATTGACTGGTTTTATCGCTTAATTGTTTTTCAAGGTTTTTTCTTATAGAACCGAAGCTGTCATTGGTAACAGAAGCCCCTAAGATGAGAATCTCGTAATCGTAGTGGTTATTGTCAGAGATAATATTGTCAAGTTCCTGGAGTTCGGGATAATAGGATTTTATGATCGTATTACGGTTTGGAAAGAAATGGTGAAACTGTTGAAATAAATAAAGCCGTGATAAGCCTTCAATTGCTATTACCATCATGATGATAGTAACGATGATTTTGTATATAAACCTTGGCTTTTCATGTTTCAGCATGGTCTCCAGTTTAGCAGATTTAGGGTTTTTTAGCATATTTAGAGGGGGCTAACACTATGAATTGAAATATAGGTATAATAAGTCTTATGAAGTTTCGTGTGGAGACGATTAAGAACGGTTTTTTACAGTTTTTTCTAGTAGGCTTTGTGTGCCTTTTATTTAATGTTTTTCCTTTTTATTTTAATTTTGCAGATTCTTTAATTTACCTGTCGTTAGATGGGTTATGGGGCTTGGTTTTACCTCAATATCCGCCATTATATTTATTGTTTTGGGATAGCATGAAGATCTTTGGTTCTAAGTTTTTGAATGTAGGCATCTATACCCAACTTTGTATCTATGCGGGATCTGTTTATGTCTTGGCAAGATGTCTGGTCCGATCGGCACTTTTTCAGTGGCTTATTATTTGTCTTGTGTTTTCTAATGCGCTGTTATGGTTGGTGAACCAAGGTGTTTTTTCTGAATCTTTTTGGGTTTCGTTTGTGATTCTTCAGTTTTCTTTTGCTTACGTGGGTGTATTTAATAAACGACCCGTTTTGACGGGACTATCTTTCTTTTTTTTATATCTTCATTTATTGACTCGTTATGCAGGTGTTGTATTTTTATTGATGGTTCCATTGAATCGCTTCGTTAGAGATTATTTGGTAAGCGGATCTGATGAGGGAGGCGACGGAAATCGACTCAAAAATATTTTAATAGCTCTTGTTATTGGAGGCTGTGTTTATGGCATGGCTACAGTGACAACAAAATCGTTGACAACCGTCTATAATGGGGTGAGTCCAAATATCTTGGGTCGGATGTTAATTTATCGTGTTGCCAATGATAGGCAGTTTTTTTCTGAGACGAAGATTCAATATATTAGAGAGAAGATGTTGATGAAAACGGCTGATAATCCTTTATTGTATTATTTGGTGCCGATTTTGGATGATTTGACAAACCCTTGGAGGTTCCCTTGGAACAATATAAGACAAGCGATAGTGCAAGCATATTATAAAAAAGAGCCGTTGTCTGTATATAATAAGCTTGTTAAAGACTATCAGATAGATAAGTCGGATTATTTAGGATTATCTGAGACCTTTGAGCTGATTACGGATCAGTGTTTTACTGATCTTGGGGTTACTTATTTAATGTTAGGGGATAAGGATGTTTATAAGCAGATTTTATTCGATTTTATTAATTATCATCGCTACGATCTAAAAGATGATTTGTTGGATATGGTGCTAAATTCAGATAATAGTATTCAATACTATACTAAGCCTGGGATTCATAAGCCGAGTGTATGGTTATGGACTATTAATCGTCTCCAAAGGCAGAAACAATTTAATGGAAAACCAATGGTATTGGATGTAATGACGTGGGTCTATAATGGTTTATTAGTTATTGCTTTTTTGCTAGTGATAAATCGTTTGTGGATGGATTTAAGAGCCACTAGGAAAAAGAGTGGTAGGTGTGTTGGATGGTCATATCTAGGTTATCTTGGCTTGTTGATTGTTGTTTGTATGCAACTTTGGATACACTGTCCTTATTTTTGGTTATGGGACTATTCCTATTATGCAGGCATTGCTTTATTTTTACCTGCATTGCTTATAGTTTCATTAGGGCTACATAAAGGGTTCTTTATGTTACAAAATTATCGACCATTGGTACCGCTTTTTCTTTTTGAAGCCTATCTTTTTTCTATTACAAT
The DNA here is from genome assembly GCA_964540745.1 of uncultured Candidatus Marinamargulisbacteria bacterium. Taxonomy (GTDB): domain Bacteria; phylum Margulisbacteria; class Marinamargulisbacteria; order JABIPA01; family JABIPA01; genus CAZIOF01. The sequence goes on along the minus strand of CAZIOF010000222.1, from coordinate 7,364 downwards.
TGTGAATGCGCACCAGGTCCGTCTTAAAATAGGAGGGTATTTATTGACGACTCTATTTATTGTAACGGTGTTGGCGAATACGGCCAGAACGCGTAAACGTTTAGTGCCGTAGTAGTGTGTTATACACAGCGATTTCTTTTTTAATAATCGCGTCCCAATGAAACTGTGAGGCTCTTTTCAGCAAGGTCTTTTTTGGGATAGGGTGGGTCAGTAGTTTCACCACGGCATCTGCAAACCGTTTATCAAAGTTAGGCCCCTCAGGGACGATGATTCCGCCGTCGCCAATGGCTTCAGGGATGCCACCGTTGGCACTGCCCACAACGGAGACCCCACAGGCTTGGGCTTCTATGACCACACAGCCCCAACCTTCTTGGATGCTAGGTAATAGAAGGACATCTATGTGTCTTAGCTCCTGGCCGACTTTGTCGATGGGGATGTTATCTGTAAAGGTAGTGCTCGATAATAAGTTTTTTGTACTAAGTGTTCGGGTGATGGTAGATCTTAACGACCCATCACCAATGATACGTAGGGTTGCCTCTGGACATTGTTTTTTAATATGTTCAAAGATATGGGGGAGGCGGTTAGCACGCTTAACAGGATCTAAATGTCCAATAAAGCCAATACGGTAGTTTTGATTTGTCGTTGAGTCAGGATAAAAGAGGTCAGGGTGAACGCCATTTGGGACAATAGAATAGTGTTTACTGTCATAACCTAACGATTGGGCGATGTTATGTAAGGCCTGAGAAACAAAAATTACATGTGGCGCTTGCGATAGCGTCTTTATAGCCTTATTTTTGCTCTTTTGTGATTGATTGGGCAAGGTGTGTATATCCGAGCCATGGCACGTAATGACATAAGGGATACGCGCTTGTTTAAGGGCCTTATCGCCAAAGACGTCCCATAGGAAGTGGAAATGGATAACATCATAGTGATACTTACAGGCGTATTGTTTGACTAAGTCATCTAAATAGAGGGTATATAATCCTGGTATTTTGATGTAGTTTTTGACGGTGACGGTGACGTCCAGGTCTTTTAAGAACGGATAGTTCAGGTCCTTCACATGGTAGCTAGATCGTGACTTTAATTGGCTCTTATACTGACTAATAATGCTATTAAGGTACAGAACCTCCACATGGATATTTAACTGACGTAAGGCTTGCACCCTAAATAAATTATAGATGCCATAGGTGGGATCCTCAGGGGTTGGGAATAGACGGGTTACGTAGAGTAGTTTCATAGCTAATTAGTTTTCTTTTTAAACATGTGTGTTACATGTAATTAATCTGTTTAAGAAAGGTGTGTTTATGAGAATGTTTAAATCTATTATAACAGGTATATGGGTTTTAAGAAAAAAGGGGCTGGGTGCGTTTCTTTTGAAATTGATATTAATGTATAGGGTTTCGATTTGATAAAAGTTTATACGTTAAGACGATTGACTTAATAGTTTTTGGTATAAGGCCTTTTTGATGGCATGTACAATCACTAAATGACTATCTTCAGCTATTTCCATATCTTGTACGGGGACATGGATGGCATGTTGGGCTGTTGTTTTTATATGACCGCCATCAAAGCCACAGATCGCGATGGTGATGGCGCCACAGGAATTTGCGTAATCAATGGCGTTAATGACGTTAGGGGAGTTTCCGCTGCCTGAAAACGCGATTAGAATATCATTGGCTGTAGCAAAGTTTTTCAGTGATTCACAAAATATATCGGAATAGCTAATGTCGTTTGCAATGGCCATTAGTCCGGGCAAGGTATCGTTCAGACAAATAGATTTGAATCGCTTTTGATTATTCAGAGATAGGCCCTTAATAATGTCTCCTGTAAAGTGAGAAGCTGTTGCACCGCTACCTCCGTTACCACAGGTGAAAATTGTTTGATTGCATTGATAACATGCCCATATTAAGTTTACGACCTTATCTACCTCATGGATAGAGATTTGCTTTAAGGTATCTCCAACTTGGTTGACATAATCGGATGTTTCTCTAATGTTTACGATATTCGTCTCCAATATAAATCACCTTTGCACCATCATTTTCGAATTTAAAGGATAATTCTTGATAGTTGCGTAACGCCTCTCTGAGTTTGGGTTGATTCTCTTTCTGACAATAAAATAGCATAAATCCGGAATGGCCAGCACCTAATAATTTACCACCGATTGCACCATTTTTAATAGCTGTATCATATATGGTGTCAATAGAAGAGGTGCTTATTCCTTGTGAGAGTTGTTTTTTTAAAAGCCAATATTCATGGAGTAAATGGCCAAAGTGATCGAGATCATCGGTTAGTAATGCCTTTTTTGCTTTTTCCACAAAGGCGACCATATTGAGTTGCGTTTCAACTGTTGCTGGATCTTGGTACTTTTCTTTTTGGGATTTTAGTAGTGTTGAGGCCTTTCGAGTTTGACCGGTATAGAATAGCAATAGGTTTTCTTCCAGTGCTTTGTAGGTGGTTTTCTTGATATGCAACGGTGTCACATTAACACTGTCATTACTGGAAAATTCGATGATGTTGAGACCTCCAAATGCACTGGCATATTGGTCTTGTTTTCCTATAGGTGTTTTTAATTGTGAGATTTCTATGTCACAAGCTGTGGCTGCGAGCGTTTCTTTTGAAAAATAGTGATGATAGCGTGTGTAGGCGTTTAATAATAGTGCGACTGTAAAGGCAGACGACGATCCGAGTCCTGTACCTGCAGGAATGTCTGCATTTGAAGAAAATTCTAACGCACCTGTGATGTTAAAATTTTTTAAGACTTGCTTGAATATGGGGTGTTTAATGTCTTCAACAGAGAGCGCATCTTCAGTTAAGGCGTATTTTAAGCGGATTTTATGTTTATCAAAGAAATGATGGGATGAGATATACATATATTTGTTGATACTTGTGGATAAGACTATTCCACCGTGGCTTAAATAGAAATCAGAGATATCTGATCCGCCGCCAAAAAAACTGACTCTAAAGGGGGCTTTTGTAATAATCATAGTTTAAGTATACTCAATAAGCATCGCTGCTGGGAATAGCGATTCTTACGGCATCTAATAGTGAATTGGCCATATGGTTGGGTGTTATAGAACAGTTTTTACAGCCTTCTCCGGTAAGGACCCCAATCGTTTTGAGGCCAGAATGATGACCTGCTAATATATCACGTTCGCTATCGCCAATCATATAAGAATTGGCAATATCAATATTAAATTCAGAGATTGCTTGTTGGATCATGCCTGTTTTGGGTTTTCGGCAGTTACAGTCAATTTTATATGCCGGGTTTTCTTCCGGGTATCCGGAGTCAGGATGATGGGGGCAGAAAAAAATGGCATCTAGTTTAGCGCCATGATGGCCTAACAGGGTTTCCATTTTATTGTGTATAGATTTCAATGTGTCTAGAGAACATAGATTTCTGGCAATGACAGATTGATTGGTGACGACGATGGCTAAAAAGTCTGATGCATTGATGGTTAAGATAGCGTCTATGACGCCGGGCAATAAGTCAAACTCATCAGGATGTGAGAGGAGTCCTTTCATTTTATTGATGACGCCATCTCGATCGAGGAATAGAGCAGGCCTCTTATGACTTAAATGGGCTCGTGTGACGCGTCCTGATTGGATATCGGTCGTGACCTTATCTAATCGATCAACGGTTCCCATATCTTTGATATATTCAGGTGTGTTATAGGCGTATACGTTCATGCGATCCAATAGCCTAGGAAATATATCTTTTGCCAAGTCGGTTGATTTGTCTGTTGGAATCTCATGACGTATTTTAGGAGATAGTAGATAAACGCCTGCATTGACTAAATTTTGGTAGATAAGGCCTTTCGAATGAGGTTTAGGGTGTATTTTATGGATGCGATGTTGGTCATTCACTTCAACAAGATCACTATCATACGGATGGTCATTGGGGTGGACGACTAATGTTATATCTGCTTTGGAGGTGATATGAAATTGGTGTAGCTTTTCAAGATCCATATTGACCATAATATCACCATAAATGACTAAGAGATCGTCTGTAGGTTGTGGTTTTAAACCATGTAGACAGCCGGCTGTTCCCAATGGCTTTTCTTCAATACATGTATGAATAGTAAGGCCCCATTGGCTGCCATCTTGAATATAGTCTAGGACGGGCTTTGATAAATGTCCTAACATTAGGTAAACCGTTGTAATATTATACTGTGTTAATAATCGGAGCTGATAATCCAGTAGAGGGCGACCCTCTATGGGGGTGAGGATTTTGGGTACGGTTGTTGAAATAGCGTTAAGCCGTGTTCCTAATCCACCCGCTATAATAACCGCTTTTAAGGTGTTAGTTGGATTCGATTTCGCCATTCGATCTCTTTTTTTATACTTAATGTAATTGCTTCTGTAGATGAGTAGTTTGCTTTCCATCCTAATTGGTGAATTTTAGTTAAATCGTATGTGAAGTGGGGGACGTCACCAGGCCACCCTTTGTCGCTCCCTGTGTATTGTTTAGAGACTTGGTTTAGTCCAAGAGCTTGAATAACTTCATCGGCAATGGTATCTACGGTTGTTGTGGACTCTACACCCACATTGATGACATTCCAGCGGTCATGTAAGGATCTCCAGATGAGTAGTATCGCATTAATGAGATCGTTAACGTATAGATAGGGTTTTGCCTGTTTTCCGTTGCCGAGAATGGCTAGTGTTTTTGGCGTTTTGTTGAGCTTATTTATAAAGTCATAAATTACGCCATGGGTGAGTCGTTCGCCGACCACATTAGGAAACCGAACAATCCAAGCAGACATATCCGTATGTTCAAGTAGGGCATGTAAGTAGGCTTCTGAGGCTAATTTTGCAGACCCATAGAACGAGATAGGGAGGAAGGGTGATTCAGATTCGGAAAGGGGGGTGTCACTGTTTCCATATACGGCAGAGCTTGATGCAAAAACAAACTCTTTGCAGTGATATTGGCGAGCCATTTTAATGAGGTTGAAGGTTGTTAAAAATGTGTGGGAAAGGTCTGTATCAAGAAATTGGGACCCTTTTTGAATATCTGAGTTTGCGGCGAGATGGAATATGGTATCTACTTTAACGGTATCAAAAAACTGAGTTAAGGTATCTAGATCTAATAAATCAAGGCGCTTGAAGTGGAAGTTTGGGTGTGATACTAAGTGGGCGATATGGTCTTCTTTTCCTAAGAGTAGGTTGTCGACACAACGGACGGTGTGGCCTTGTTCAAGAAGTGTTTCGCAAAGATGACTTCCAATAAAGCCAGCGCCCCCTGTAATGAGACTAGTGTTGGAGATGGTTCCCATAGATGAAATTTATCATAGAATGCCTAAAGACGTCACCTTAAAGATCGGATAGTTCTTGTTCTAATGCGTGAATCCTTCTGATATTAAGTAAATAATATTTTGAAAAGAGGAGTGCTCGATAGACTATTTTTAGGGTTGCATATTTAAAAAAGACACGAATACATAGCCAGATATCGTAATAGATGAACCCGTGTTGGAGTGCACTTAAACATGTGGCCTGTTTTTCCTGAAAGCGTATCTGTTTTGACTGATTGATAAAAAAAGCGGAGTGGGGTTGACGATAATGTTTGGTGTAATATCGGGACATGGCATGTGAATAATGACGGTATTTTCCGTATTGGGAGCGATTGCTGTCATGTCGTCGATACTGGATTAAGTATTCGGGGATATTCCCAAACTTTATGTTTAATGACATAAGTTTACAGATCCATAAATAGTCTTCGTTGGGACATTCTGGATAAGGAATATGCTTTAGTGTTGATTTGAAGAACAAGGAGGGATGGATAAATTGAGAATTGGAGGATAACCCCACTTTAATGGCAGAATCCTCTTGTGGAAGACTAAGGCGTTCGATGGGGGTTCCCTTGTTATCAATGACGGTACCATAAGATCCAATTAGGTCTAGTTTCTTTTCTGTTATAAATTGGAGTTGCTTTTCCAGTCGTGTAGGTTCAGAGATATCATCGGCGTCCATTCGGGCAATATAGTCGCCTTTTGCAGCGGCTAAGCCGGCGTTTAGTGCAGACGGTAAAGAGATGTTTTTAGTGGTATTAATATGGAAAACACGCGGATCGTTATCAACAGCTTGTTGAATCATATCTGGGGTTTTATCTGTGGAGGCGCCTTCGATGATGAGACATTCAAAATCTGAAAAGCTTTGGTTTAATAGGCTGTCAAGGCTTGATTGGAAGAAGGCGTCACTATTATAAGCGGGTAAAATAATTGAAACTTTTGGTGATCTGCTCAATAGTATTCCTCGGTGTGAGATGTGTTCTATTATACGAGATACTTGTAAAACAAGCATCTCGTATTTTCATTAAGTTTGACTTAGAGATATACAAATTAGTAAAGTAACATTCATGTCTCTCCATTCCCAATTTTCAAAGGTTGTACTTAAAGCGGAGCGTGAGATTGCTTATGATTCGCCAGATCATTTAATGCCGTGGGGTACCAAACATGATAATAGTCGTCATGGACGTTTTAACTCAAAGTTGTATGCTTTATTCCCAAAGCGACATTTAAATATTTTAGATTTAGGTTGTTCGGGTGGTGGATTTGTTCGAGATTGTCTTAATGACGGTCATCTGGCTGTGGGTTTAGAAGGTAGTGATTATTCTAAGAAATTTAAACGAGCTGAATGGGCTATTATTCCTGATTTTTTGTTGACCTGTGATGTTACGGCTAGATTCGAATTAGCTATCCAAACGGTTGAGGCGTCTTTAGACCCACTTCATTTTGATATTGTGACAAGTTGGGAATTTATGGAGCATATTGCCGAAGACGATATAGAGAAGGTGGCCGCAAATGTTAAACGGCATCTTAAACCAGGCGGATTATGGATAATGAGTGTGTCGTCAGATGAAGATGTGGTTAATGGTGTGGCTTTACATCAAACTGTTCAAGAGAAGGATTGGTGGGTTCGTAAATTTTCTGAATTAGGATTTTCTAATTTAGAGACCCATGTCTCTTATTTTAATCATCATTTTGTACGGGGTCCTAAACAAGGCAAGAAAAATTGTTTTCATCTTGTACTCACCGCAGATTCATCCTAGTCGGTCTCGTTGCCTAAACGAAGTATGAAACAAATATGGTTTACCTATCTCTATGATTCGTGGATTTTATCCCGGCCTCAAAAATTTTTGGATCGGGTGGTGAATGGGGTATAAGATAGTTAGGTTCTATCGTATAAAAAATCTTTAAATTTAGTCTGCTAGGTAGATTCTTTTATGGATTTCGGATGTCCGTATTTTTTGGCATTGCCAGTTTTGTTATTCTGAAGAGGGAAAAGTAATAAAGGTCTGATTTAGAATGCTTTCAATACTTTGTTTCAAAAAGGGGGCGGCATTGTAGACAGGCATAAGTACACTGATGAGA
>CAZIOF010000221.1:0-8009 GCA_964540745.1 uncultured Candidatus Marinamargulisbacteria bacterium | reverse complement strand
ATTCTACTTCAATAAAGTGTTCCAGTTTCGCAGTTTGATAAAAAATTAGAGCTGCTCGTTATGGACATGGTAGACACGCGTAAGCATTTCATAGGGGTTGGTTTAGCTGCTCCTCATATTGGTTTTTTAGAACAGATTTGTATCGCTGAATTTCGGAATAAACGTATCGTATTAATTAACCCCGAGATTACGGAAGAAACAGGGGCTGAAGCTGATCAAGAAGGGTGTTTAAGTATCCCAGGAGTTACAGTAACCTTGATTCGTGCTACGCGTATCACCGTTAAAGAACAAGATATTAAGTGGAATGCATTTACAATCAAGGAAAAAATTTATTTTGCGCGAATCATTCAACATGAAATAGACCATTTAAACGGGATCTTAATTACCCAAAAAGAGTATCTCTCTATCGAGAAGGACTGAATTCTGCTCAAATGTTAAGGAGTGATTATGTTAATTACAGTATTAAAATCAAAAATTTCCTATGCAAAACTAACCCATACGGAATTATATTATGTGGGAAGTATTACCATTGACGAAGATATCATGGACCTAGCCAATATACGTGAAAATGAACAGGTACAAGTGGTGAACATTAATAACGGTGAGCGACTAATCACCTATGCAATAAAAGGGGAACGGGGTTCCAAGGTCTTTGCCCTGAACGGACCTGCTGCACGTAAAGGCAAGGTTGGCGATCCCATCTTTATTTTAACCTACGCTCAAATCGAAGAAGATGGCCCACGTTATGAACCATCTTTAGTGTCCCTTAAGGAGGATTGACCTATGACAACTCAAATGATATCACCACAAAATGGTGTTGCAGATTATCAACCCATATCCCATGTTGTTAACGCGACAGGTGAACTAGAGGTCGGTGGTTGTAAAGCAAGTGACCTTATCGCACAGCATGGAACGCCCCTGTATGTGATGGATGAACAAACTATTCGTAAGCAATGTCAAGTTTATCGCGATACGATCTCAGCCTCTTACCCAGACGCATTGGTCATTTTTGCAGGAAAGGCCTGTTTGAATACGGCTATGGTGAGGTTGCTGGCTTCGGAATCTTTAGGTTTAGATGTGGTCTCTAGTGGCGAACTCTATACAGCTCTAAAGGGTAATATGCCAGCCGACAGAATCTTTTTTCATGGCAACAATAAGTCCTGTGATGAAATTGAAATGGCCATAGAAGCCGGTGTCTGTTTGGTTGTAGATAATGAACAAGAGTTGGATAATATCATCCAAATAGCCTCCACAAAATCTAAGAAAGTACCCCTATTATTAAGATTGAAACCCGAAATTGAAGCCCATACTCATGAGTACATTAAAACGGGCCAGATTGACTCTAAATTTGGGATTGATAAAGGCGAACTAAGTCGCTTTATTCGTCGGATTCAAGCCACTCCTTCTTTGGAACTACTAGGCCTACATAGCCATATTGGCTCTCAAATATTTGATGTTCACCCCTTCAAGGATCTAGTGGACTTAATGGTAGATAAAATGGTTGAGATAAGAGACGAATTTGGGATCGAGTTACGTGTCTTAGATCTAGGTGGTGGTGTAGGCATACATTACACAACAGAGGATGATCCGCCTATTGTGCCTGATTTTTTAGAAGGGATGACCACACGATTAAAAGAAGCATGTGAGTCTAAATCCCTCCGTTTGCCAAAATTAATTGTGGAACCAGGACGGTCTCTAGTAGGTCGCGCAGGAATGACCCTTTATGATATAGGGACAATCAAAGAAATTCCAAACATAAAAACTTATATTTTTGTTGATGGTGGAATGGCTGACAACCCACGGCCTATTATGTATCAAGCTGACTACACCTTTGGGCTAGCTAATAAATTGAATCAAGTAGCCACTGAAACCTATACAATTGCAGGTAAATATTGTGAGTCTGGCGATATTCTTGGTAAAGATATCGCTCTTCCTAAGGCGAAAAAGGGCGATACCTTAGTCGTTTATGGAACGGGCGCGTATAATTATTCCATGGCCTCCAATTACAATCGGGCATGCCGGCCCGCCATGGTGTTAGTTAATGACGGCCAATCAACAGTAATGGTGAAACGTGAAACCTTTGAGGATTTAACTAGACTAGATGCAGAATAGAATCGAGACGTAAATGGACATGCCTTTTTTTCAGATACCTATGGTACGTTGGCTGACAATAGGAATAGATGTCCTCTTTGTTTATTTGCTGATCTATTGGGTCTTGCTTTGGTTGAAAAATACTTATGCCTATCATTTAATTAAAGGGCTTTTTGGTATTTTTATTATTGTTATCCTAAGCTATTTTACGGGACTTACTACCTTGAACTGGTTGCTGGGTAAGTTGTCTACAGTTCTTGCCCTACTGATTATTATTATTTTCCAGCCTGAACTGAGACGGTTTCTTGAACGGATAGGAACAGGACGTCTCTTCTCACCTCTCCTTCTTCAAGGTCAAGGTCAAAATACAAAAGCCATTCGTCAAGTCATCCGGGCCTGTGAACTTCTTGCTAAGGAACGGATTGGCGCTATCATTGCCATAGAAGTGAGCACAAATCTCACCGAGTTTTGTGAAACAGGGATAGAAGTTACTGCAGAATTGACCTCTGAATTGCTAGCTAATTTATTTTGGCCCGGATCGCCCACTCATGACGGCGCCGCAATCGTACGACAAAACAAGATTGTTGCGTCAGGATGTCTGTTACCGTTAACTGAAACGGTGCTATCCGATAGACGCTTAGGGACCCGACACAGGGCCGCATTAGGACTCTCTCAACTAAGTGATGCCATTGTGATCGTTATTTCAGAAGAAACCGGTGTTATATCCATCGCGGAGAATGGGAACTTGAACCGTTTCCTAAATAAAGAAGCCTTAGAGACACGCTTATTTAGTTTGTATAAAGAGGATAGACAAAACACAATCTTTCCCAGCATTAAACGATTCTTTTTTAAGAAAAAAGGGGAGGTTCCTAATGAATAAGATTAAGCCTCATCATCTTATCCAAAAGAAACAAAAAGGTGAAAAAATAGTCATGCTAACGGCCTATGATTATGTGATGGCAAAATTACTTGACGAGCAAGAAATAGATATCGTCTTTATTGGCGATTCATTAGGGAATGTATTTTCTGGGTATGATAATACCCTACCTGTAACGATGGAGCATATGCTCTATCATACCCAGGCCGTGAGTCGTGCATGCGCCCATTCCCTGGTCCTGTCCGATATGCCATTCTTAAGTTATCAAGTCTCTGAAGAAGAAGCGAAACGGAATGCTGGCCTATTGTTGAAGGAGGGCGGTGCACATGCTGTTAAAATGGAGCTGTCCTCTAACGATCTGACGGCATTGAAAGCCGTTATTGATATGGGTGTACCTGTCATGGGGCATATTGGGTTCACGCCACAGTTGATCCACTCCATAGGGGGCTATAAAATCCAAGGAAAAGATCAAGAAGGGGCTGATCAGCTTAAATCATTGGCTAAAGAGTGCGAAGTCTTAGGTTGTTTTGCCTTAGTTTTAGAGATGGTGCCCGCAGAACTCGCTAAAGAGATTACCTCGTTACTGTCTATCCCAACAATAGGCGTGGGGGCCGGTGTGCAGTGCGATGGACAGGTTTTAGTGACACATGATCTATGTGGCTTTGATAACCAGATAAAACCTAAATTTGTAAAACAATATTCACAGTTGGGTGAGCAATTATCTCAGGCTGTAGCGGCCTTTAAAAAGGATGTTCAAGCTGCCCAGTTTCCCACAGAAAAACATTCATTTTAAGAAAAAGGACTAGCCATGTCATTACAACTATATAACACACTCACTAAGAAAAAAGAGTTATTCACACCACTTAATCCTCCTAAAGTGACGGTCTATATCTGTGGTGTCACGGTGTATGACCACTGTCATATCGGCCATGCCAGGGCGTATGTGGTCTTTGACATTATAAGACGATATCTAAAGTATAAAGACTATGATGTTCAGTTTGTCCAAAATTTTACCGATATCGATGATAAAATTATTGCCCGTGCTAATGAAAGAGGGATCCCCTGCTCAGAACTGACAGAGGCCATGATCGGTGCCTACTTTAAAGATATGGCGCTTCTCAATATCGAACCAGCAGACACATACCCAAAGGCTACCGACTACATTACAGAGATGCAAACTATGATCCAAATCCTAATTGAAAAAGGGCATGCCTATGAAGTAAATGGCGACGTGTGTTTTTCTGTAGAGAGTTTTAAAGACTATGGGAAACTCTCAAAAAAAGTGCTCGAGGACCTGGTCTCAGGGAGCCGCGTACAAGCAAGAGATGACAAAAAAAACCCATTAGACTTTGTCTTATGGAAAAAAGCAAAGTCCAATGAACCTTCCTGGGATAGTCCCTGGGGTACAGGCCGGCCAGGATGGCATATCGAATGCTCTGCCATGGCCACACAAAATCTTGGACCTACCATCGATATCCATGGTGGGGGCGCAGATCTCATATTCCCGCATCACGAAAATGAGATCGCCCAATCAGAATGTGCCACCAATAAACCCTTCGCTCAGTTCTGGGTCCATAATGGATTTGTCACCATCAAGAACGAGAAAATGTCTAAATCTACAAAGAACTTCTTTTTAGTCACAGATATCCTCAAAGAAGTGTCCGGAGAAGCCCTACGCTTCTTTCTTATGCGCTCCCACTATCGTTCACCCCTGAACTTTACAATGGATCTCCTAAAAGAGTCTGAGCAATCACTGGATCGACTCCATAACACTTGCCGTCGTCAGGACGTGGCAAACACGCCTAGCCCCGAACAAGAGACCACCTTAACCGCATTCAAACAACAGTTTATGGATGCCATGGACGATGATATCAATTTCACCGCAGCCATAGGCGTTCTATTTGATTTGAACAAATTTGTGAATAAAGAACAGTGCGGCCAACCACTCTTCCTCGAACTCGGACACCTATTAGGGCTCTTCTATAGCGTAGGAGAAGACCAAGATAAGGCCCTTCCTATAGAAATAGACCATCTCATCGAAGCACGTGCCGAAGCTAAAAAGAACAAAGATTTTGCTAAGGCAGATGCCTTGCGGGCTCAACTTCTGAATGACCATCACATCATCCTAGAGGATACCGCCGAAGGGACTCGCTGGAAACGTGGGAGCTGATAATAGGGCGCTATGCGGCGTTATCCATCATTCGAAAAATGCTCACTTACATAGGTAAGCTCCGCTTTTTCTCACTCGAATGCCTTGCCTAGCACCCTATTAGTCAGCCCCCCCCCAGTTGTTTTAAGTGTCAGAGAAGGCGCTATGCGGCGTTATTCATCATTCGAAAAATGCTCACTTACATAGGTACGCTCCGCTTTTCCTCACTCGAATGCCTTGCCTAGGAACCTATTAGTCAGCTCCCCCATTAGACGGGTCTAAAAATTTCTCAATTAATTCAATAACAGCATCATTTTCCTGTTCCTGGTCTCGTACCAGTTCTAGGGCTGTTTTATCATCATAATCTTTAATCGTGATATTAGCGTTAGCACGATGAAGTGCCCTCATAATATCAAGATTGCCAAATATTGAAGCATTGTGAAAAGCGGTATACCCTTGGCTGTTTTGTGCATCAATAGGGGCCTTTTTTGCTATTAGAGCATTAACAACCTGTAGTTTATTAGTATCGCTGGCCAAATGAAGTAAGGTGTCTTGATCGTCATTAACAATATGGACCAATAATGGGTTTGAATCTATTAAGTCAATAATGCTCTTACTTGTATCTTCTTCCTTGCCGACCATGGTAAAGATCGCATCTATTTCTATTGCCAACGCCTCACTACTGTATGTGTGAATTAGTCTTAATAGATGTTGTCTTTGAATACTATGACAATCATTTTCATGAACTGAAGTAGATTCCAACTCAGATTCATCCATGTCTAAATTAGGAAGAGACGCTAGTGTCTCTTCTGTTGTGTCTAGTCCAACGAGAGGGGTGCTTTCGTGTTCCCCAAAAGTGCTTACACCTCTTAATTCAACGGGTGTTCGATGGTGGGTTAATAGACTGAAAAGTTTAAGAGGGGCCGGATTAGATGTAGGGGATAAAAGGTCGAGGTAATCACAAACTAATGACTGTGTGGGTTTGGACAGCTTTTTACTTGTAGTAGTCAACTTACTTACAGCTTGGGTTAAATATTCAAAATTAAAAGACAATGTTTGGTAACGTCGATATTGTCCAATCCTGAATTCAAGTTTAGGAAAGCGTGATAACTGATTTCCCACATTTGTTATGAATCTCAGGATGTCTTCTCCAGAATTGAACCTTTTTTGTAAACACCTATCAATCATGTATGGGATAGATATGGTGCCTTGGAGTTGTTTGTTAACTTGACGTAGACTCCAGCAATCTGGAAGAGCTGGTGTTATAAGGTCATAAATATGTTCTGGTAAATAAAGTATAGGCACTTGGACTTTACTAGAAGAAGTGAATAGCTCAGTAGTACATGTTTTCTTTGATATAACCTTTTTCATTTAAAGACCCTTCTAATAGCGGTTAAGATAACTGAAAGTTATCGTTTATATAACAATAAATTATGTATAGTTATCGTATATAGATTTAAAAGAATTCTATATTTTTATGAGGTGGTTATATTTTTATGAGGTGGTTAGAGGTATGTTCTTATAATGATGTCTATAAAAGGGTGTAAATAAGTAAATTCAGATAAACTTATGGTAATAGATTTCGTTTATTTGTGGCTTGCTATAAACATACTTGCTAGATTAGATTGATTCCTAAATTAGCCTATCTAGATTATAAAAATAGTAATGTATCAGCTAAGAATAGGTAGCGTATACTATGCCATCATTGGGAAAGTAATCGTTAAGCGCAGCTTTTCGTCACGAAAATACCTCGCCTAGAACCGAATTCGTCAGCGTTATTTTTTGGTATTAAACTATAGGTATCTTGTGCTTTCCCTTACTCGAGTCCTTATGTGTTGATTTAAATGAAATTATTTCTGAATACCTTCGATAATATAAGCGAAACTAATAAATATAGATATATAAATAAATGGGATAAGGAGGATTCTAATGATTAATAATGAACCATGTACACCAACACGTTGACCATGTAAAGAACTTCCAGGTGTCTATTTTCGAAATCAGCAGGAACAGTTACAAAATGAACGTGATAAACATCAACAAAGACAGAACCAAATTAAAGCGATTAAAGCCTTTGAGGAAGCAAATACCCCTATTCCAACTGAGGTGTTATATGCCAAAGGTATACCATACTTATTAGCTGATCAAAAATCAGAAATTCTGGATAGACAAGGACTTTCTGAGTTAAAAGAACAGACACGATTGGCCGGTAGGGGAACAGAAAGCTCTCTAACCGAGATCGCTGATCGACAGAGACCGTATTTAGAGGTTATCAGGAATAACCCATTTGTCAGATAAGAAGTTGGTCGCGTATAGTACGTCATCATTTAGAAAAAAAATATATACTCAGGAGTTTTAATATGATTTTAGCGTTGAGGCAGCCGGAATTTTTAATGGAGGCAGGCGAAGACAGCCTTAAGTTTATGACGATTATTCAATCACTAGAAGCCATTGATCAGCCTTTATATAATACAATTTTAGATAGATTTCAATCGACTTTTGGACTTGGTCTAGAAGACTGGTTTTCCGCTGAATGTGATATGAGTTGGGTTGAAGAGATTCTTGGATATCAGTTATGCCTATCAGAGCTTTTAGTTATGGCAGCCGGATGTCAAGAGTTGATTGATAAATCAGAGCCATTTTCTTTTATGGAACCTATTCAGAGACACCAAGAGTTAAGTGGTACAGGAAGTGGTACAACAGCACTTTCTAAAATGGTATATGATCGATTAGCTAAGATAATTGAGGTATATAGTACAAATCTTGAAACGGGTGTCGCGGTTTTAGAACGAGATGAAATCGGCCGTTTAGTGAAAAATGGGGGGGCACCAGTATCGCCTGAAAAAGGGGCTTCTGGTGCGCAAACCTATGCTACGGCCTCATCTCCTTCTA
>CAZIOF010000220.1:0-15026 GCA_964540745.1 uncultured Candidatus Marinamargulisbacteria bacterium | reverse complement strand
GTGGCAACTAATAGCTCAGAAATGCCAGCAAAGGGATCATCATTACCAGGCTCTACAATTACAACACCATCATTTATTAAGAACCAAATGGCAGGTTCTTTCACAGAAACAACAGCAACACTATAACCATCAAGAAGCCATGAAAGACTATCAAAGCCAACACAGTACCCAGGCAAAACTACAAAAGCTTGCCTACAAAAAGTTGTTCATTAATCGCCTCATCACGCCCCTCCAAGCACAATGGCGCGGCTATAATGTTCGTAACCATTGGAACAAGCATCTCATATCACTTATCCGCGAAGCACGAACAGAAACACAGCGCTACAAATCTGCCTACAACGAGACACGTGATAAATTGATTGCCGATCGAAGCATTGTATTTGACGCACGCACAGCCCTCAGACAGGAAACCTCTAAGGCCGCTAGACAACATTCAAATTGGAAACAACAATGCGTTCAACTTAGTAAAGAACGGGATGAGTTTGAAGAAGCCTTAGGTAAAAGCAATAATCATGCCGGTGAATTGGAAGAATCCTTAACACAAAGTCAGACTCGTTGCTCTCAATTAGAACATGCCTATCAACAACAAACCACAATCTTTGAACATCGTCTTCAAGAAGCAACACAGGCCTTTCAGGCTCAGCACGCGCAACAATTTTTATCTCGACAACTTAGAACCATACAGTATCCCGATGGACAACACATTCTAAATGGTGATTTTTTAGGAGATAACGCCCATGGCATTATCTCCCACCAGTACCCTAATGGGTATAATCAAACCGAACTATGGCAACATGGCCACTTCTTTATGCCACTCCCTTTTGATCACTAACTCAACAAAAAGGCCGCCCTGTATGGCGGCCTTTTATCATGAACGTTACCTACAAGATTAGTCTTGAAACGAAATATCTACGCTAGGTCTAAGTTCAGCACAAACCTTCATCACATCATGAATCTTATGGGATTCAAATGCATTCACTAAATCCTGATCAGCTGCAATATCAGCATCTAATTTGGGATAGGCTAATTGATCCAAGATATAATCAAAACGAGGCGCCCATTTCCGTGCCCCTAAACGCGCCGTTGTCGAACAATTATCAATCATATAAGCAACGCCCTTATAGTGCATGTACGGATTCAATGAGTCCACAGATTCAATGATAGATTCATTAGCAATCTCAGAATAACAATGCCCTTTTGAAATAAGCAAATCAATTTGAGCCATCATCATCGCGATATACACACCCGCTGTAACAGGGTTCACAGGAATGGCATTAGGGTCACGCTCTGCACGCACTTTTTCGCCCACTTGCCACATCGGTGTGGCATCAATTTTATCCATCGGGTAAGTCGCATGCCGATCACCTGCCATCACCACACTGGTAATCTCATTACAGGATTGAACCTCATCATAGATTTCCCAAAGAATCTCATAGGATGGATGATACGCCGCTGAATAAGCTTTCTTAAAGATCGCTTTATCAGACTCAGATAACCGTTCATACACGGCTTTAATACCTTGTGTTGAAATCGTTTTAGAAATGGGCCCTGTAATGGATTCAACAGACTGTTTAAAGGACTCTTCTGGTGATTGGCCTT
Source organism: uncultured Candidatus Marinamargulisbacteria bacterium (assembly GCA_964540745.1). Classification (GTDB taxonomy): domain Bacteria; phylum Margulisbacteria; class Marinamargulisbacteria; order JABIPA01; family JABIPA01; genus CAZIOF01. The sequence goes on along the minus strand of CAZIOF010000220.1, from coordinate 13,427 downwards.
GGGCCGTATAACGACGATACAAGCCTTCAACAATCCCATGAACACCTCCTAACAAAATCCCTCGTTCACCAAAAATATCAGACCGATATTCCATCTCAAGTGTCGTTTGAAAGGAAAAAGGCGCCCCTAAACCAACCGCCCAACCTAACGCATAGTCCGTGGCTTTTCCATTGATATCTTGGTGGACCGCAAAGCTTGCATTAATCCCAGCACCGTTCACCTCTTTACCTTGAACATAAAGACGTCTAACAGAGGGGCCCATGCCTTTCGGACATACCGCAATCACATTAATATTGGATGGAAAATCATGACCCTGTGCCTTCATATAACCCAATAAGAACCCATGGGATAAGCCTAAAGTTGCACCTGGCTTCATAGCCTCGAAAATAGATGGATATAACTTAGCTTGCGCCGCATCAGATATTAACACAATAACTAAATCAGATTGACGGATAACGTCATACATCTCACCCAAGGTGCCACTAGCACGGGTAAAACCAGCTTCTTCTGCCGACGGTATAGACGATGAATTTTCACGCAACCCCACAACTACCTTAATATCTGTACCCTCTAACGAATCACGCAGATTCTGTGCCTGAGCAGGTCCTTGTGACGACCACCCTAACACCCCTATCTGTTTAACACCTTCAAAAGCTTCCGGTAATTTAGGTAATAAATGCCGCCCGCCACGTACAATATACTCTTCACGATCCCCTAATTGAATCTTTTCGCGGTCAAACACACGCGTCTCAAATGCCGTTACCATAATCGTCCTCCTTATTTATAATTAATACGGGCCCATCATACTCTATTTTTTTATTTCACTAAATACTTATTATTGGTATATAATATTTCATATAATGAAACAATTAAATCTAAACAAGGTTATAATAGCATGAACATTGAACCTCTTCGCTACTTTTTATATCTGGCCGAAACCCTACACTTTGGAAAAACCAGCACCAAATTCTTCATCAGCCCCGCAACATTGAGCCGTCATATCCAACGATTGGAAGAACAAACCGGAACCCTTTTATTTGATCGTCATAACCGACGTGTCTCTCTTACGCCAGCTGGAAAGGCCTTTTGCCAGTTTGCCACGCAAACGCTTCAACAATGGGATCACCTTCAACAATCCTGGGCCCATCATCCAGGTGAGTTACATGGGGTCCTTCGACTCTATTGTTCCGTTACAGCCAGCTATACCGTACTACCCCACTACTTACAGCAGGTCCGTAACAACCACCCCCATATCCGTTTTGAACTAGAAACTGGTGACGCTGAACTCACTGTACAAAAATGCCGATCAGGTGCAGCTGATATAGGTATCACAGCCATCCCATCCCCGACACCTACCGGACTACTCACCCAACAACTCTCCCAAACACCCCTTGTCTTTTTTCAATCCAAACAGACGTCTTTCACACTAAAAGAAGGACCCTTCGTCATACCCATTACAGGGCTGGCCAAACAACTCTGTTTAGAATGGTTCCAAACCAATCAACAAACCCCAAACATCTACACCTTTGTATCTGGATTCGAAGGAATCGTCTCACTAGTGAGCGTGGGGTGTGGGATCGGCATTGTCCCAAAAATAGTCTTAGATCACAGCCCCCTTAACACCCAACTTAAACTCTTAAAGAGCACACCTAAACTCCCTGAACTCCCCATTGGGCTATGTATCTTAGACAAAAAAAAAGACACCCCCCTCATCAACGCCTTTTGGAAGTGCGCCACTTAAGTCAATCACATAACACGTCCTCCCTTTTTCTATCACGTTTTGGGTTAGGCGTCTCGTTTAAAGGATTATGCACCTTCAACCACCTTAATCCCCGAGGAAAAAGAAGCTCAACCCCCTGTTGATAACGGGGTTCTAAAACAGAGGGATCGGACAAGGGCTTTCCCTTGGAATACAAATCTGATTTCTGAAACATTTTCAATAATGGAAGCATCTTCCAATCATAGTCATTGGCATAATCCGTATAGCCACGATACCCTGTCCGGGGCGTATGCCAAGGATAGAACGAATGAAACCGAATGATATAACAGGCCGCAGCCTTTTCATCAGGGTCAAGGGCCACATCACTCCGCTGGAGCACATCCGCCATATAGTCATCATGACCATAGGACATCCTCATAGATAAAAAGCCCTGATGGGCTTTATAAGATCCCAAAGGGGCCTGATACTCATCGCAAGAAAAATCAGAATTATCTCTATAAAACCCTTTTTCATAAAACACATTCGCATTCTCAAAAGGACAGCCCACAGGAAAGGTATCACCCACAGTAGCCCACTGGGGCAACCCACCAAAATCCTTAAACATAAGAACCTTACCCATATCATGAATAAATCCAATAACCGGTAACCAGTCCCAAGACTTCAACGAATAAAACGCATCAAAGTTCTGGTCTAAATAGCGCTCACGTTTGTCCTGTGGGAGCCTGCGCCATTCCTGTTCAGAAAAAACAGATCGAATGGCTATAGACTTAAGCCGCCCCATGAAAAAACGATATCCCAGCCATAGATAATCTAAGACCATCAAAAAAACCAATAGATAAAGAAGGCCTATCTCCAGAATCTAAGCAACGTGTTAACCTATATTTATACAATTAATATTCACCACCATTAAAAAGTCAGACTAAGGATACCTGAGAATGGACCGCTTTGCCATTATTTTTTTTAATAGGCCCGATTTTTATAATTATCACCATTATTAAACAGACCAAACCTTCCAAAAGACAAATGAAACTAGTACAATACCCCTTACTTAATTCATAACAAAGGAGTCTTTCATGACACGTGTATTTATGTTCCCAGGACAAGGATCTCAGTCTCTTGGAATGGGCCGCGATCTTTTTGATCAATTCCCAAATGAAACAGAAAAAGCCAGCCAAATATTAGGTTATTCAATAAAGGAACAATGTCTTAATGGTCCTGAAGAGCGCTTAAATTCAACAGACGTCACCCAACCCGCACTCTATACAGTCAATGCACTCCACTATTTAAAAGCCAAGCAAGACGGCAACACCCCAACCGCCGTTGCTGGCCATAGCTTAGGTGAATACAATGCCCTTTTTGCAGCCCAAGTGTTTGATTTTGAAACCGGTCTCAAGCTTGTCCAAAAACGTGGTGCACTAATGGCAAATGCAACCGGCGGCGGCATGGCAGCCGTCATAGGACTATCTGCCGATCAGATCAGAGAGACACTCGACAAACACAACCTAGATAATATCGACCTAGCCAACTACAACTCACCCCAACAAATTGTCTTATCTGGCCCCAAAAACGCCATCGAAAAGGCTGAAACCCCCATCAAAGACGCTGGCGCAAAACTCTACGTGGTCTTAAAGGTAAGCGGCGCCTTCCACTCACGATACATGAGCAACGCACAAAAAGAATTTGAAACCTTTATTAACACCATCACCTTTAACACCCCCAGTATCCCGGTCATTGCAAACGTCACCGCAAAACCTTACAGCGATACAGACTGTCCATCACTTCTTATCAAACAATTAACAGAGTCTGTTCAATGGACTCAATCCATCCAATACCTACTCCAACAAGGCGCTTCTGAGTTTATTGAAATCGGTCCAGGAAAAGTACTAAGTGGACTTCTACGAAAAATAAAGTCTCATACCGTAGCTGCTTCAACCAACTGAAGCCGTGATCGTTTAGGGAGTACCAAGGCCATCATATAAGGGGGGGCCATCCAAACTTGAAACTGATATTGTGCAAAATGTTCAAAGGTTCCCACCCAATGACAGGACGACAATTGTTCATAATGATTAAGTGCGAGCACCGAAAACGGCGTCATTAACCCACATTTTAAGACCTTAGATAAAGCCTCTTTAGCCGTCCAGTTAAGGTAAAGCCACTCCTGCGGCGATGCCACACAGACATTTTCATAAAGGCTCTTTTCTTTATCCGTAATGTAGCGACTTAAGGCTGCGTCACGATCCAAACATATTTCTTCGATATCAATACCCAATGGATGCGCTCTTGGAAACGCACAGGCAACCCCAACCCCGTTTGAATGGGATAAACTCACATCCAACTCCTGAGACAAGGTTCCCACAACAAATGGTTGCTGAAAAACACCTGATTCAATACTAACCTCAGAAGACACCATCTGGGAATCCAACCCGCTCAAGGCCTCTTTAGCCGCATAACGCCCCATTAAAAAAGTCTCTTTACGCTTAGAAACTGTGTACGTGTCATAACGTTTTCTCTCTGACACAGACAATAATGACAATGCATTTTCTGGTAGGGTTGCAACAGTCGCTAAGCAGCCTTCGTAAAGGCCTTCTTCTCGCTGAAAAGTAAGATTAAATACACTATTTTTTGTAATAGTTATCATAAAAACAATCGTCTACTCTCTAAAATATACCTATCGATAAGATGCTTTAGTGTATCAAATTCATCCTAAAACAACTATAACTAACTCACATAATAGACCTCTATAATTTTGCCTGACATGATAGCCATCAATAGGCCCTATTATTTTTTTAAAATTTCAATAATGACTATCTCGATAATCAATAGATTTAATTTAATAACTAGAGAGAGATAATAATTACAACATTTCCTTTTACCCATTTGAGAACGAGACTGCCCATTTTGAGCAAACTGAATTAGAAAATCTACCCCCCGAACAACAAGAGATCTTAATCCACATGTTACATCACATGCAACGACTCCAACCCCACCATCAAAACAGGACTTGTTGTAGCCCACGTACCTATCTAATCGGGGGAGTTGGCGTTCTCTTTGGATTATCAAGTTATTACTTAACAGGAGAGCCATTGGGACTCCTCTTTTCAGTATTCGGAGTCGCCTTCGGCAGCTATTTAGAGAAATCCCATCGCCCTCAAACTATACACCAATAAAAAGTACTGCAATCAGTTATATCTATGTTATGATATCCCCTTCAATAGAGACTATTTTCTCACAAGGACTCCCCCATGAAAAAAAACATCGCTTTAATCCACCATCTCCAAGCACTTGAAAACCAATTAAACCAACTACCACCTGATAGTGCATGCCCTTTACAGATATTAGAGTCGCTTACAAACCACAACGCTATCGAACCACAAGTTACTACATTACGTGAGCTAAACGAACAAAACGAGAGAGATGTACGGACTCAGGTGATAAACCTCATACAAACCCACCTTCAATCACAGCCAATTCGAGAATCCTTCTACAGCGAAGGGTACCCCACCACTGTCCTTGAAGAAAAGGCGATTCGCCTAGAACATATTGCCTTCACACAGGCGCCAGCAACACGTTATAAGCGTCTCCAATCCAACGATAGCAACGTCAGCAAACAGGCGTTTTTATGTCTATATAAGCGCTATGAAGACCAGCGTCGTGAACAAACAAAAAGAATTATCAGAGACCTTTTTCAAAATAACCCCTATTTAAAAGTACCTGACAATCTCTTAGAGCAACAAACTGCCGAACTTGAACATGCCAGTTACCATAACCTAGACTACAAAACCTATACCCAGTACCAGAACTTGGACCCATTTCTTCGACAGCAAGCCTTCATTGACGCACATAATACACTCCGATAAAGTTAATCAACAACCGTCTAGACAACACGCAACAAAACGTCCTAGCACAAACATCACTACTAAGATAATAAAAAGTCATGCCGAAAAACTCGTATGGTTATTTAAGAAACCTAAAATCAGAAGACAATAACCCAAAAGCCATAACTCTAGTCTCAAACAACTAATCGACTAGACATAGCCCCATCATGAACCCATAGCCTAATTACCAAAACGCCGCGTAAGAGCCCAACTCCCACTACTAAAAAAAACAGCATGCTGCTTCATTACTTTTTGAAAAATATAGAGTAAAACGAATAAGGCCACTGCTCTATATTTGGGATCCTTACTACAGCGTACGCCCCCTGTATAAATGTCCAAAACCAGCTTGATAACGGCCGTGTCTTCGATACATTAGAAGCCATTAAAGAAGAATGCTCTTTCAAAACACTGGAAACAGGTGAAGACCGTTGGCTCTCAACACATTTTGACATATCAAACCAAGATATAGGCGTAGACGACAACCTTTTGTAGTAATCAAGGGTAGGATGAGACTCTGCCTCCAATAGTGACAATCCCTTTTTGATATAAGGGTGATGGAGCAATTGAGAAAAAGAGGATCGCTTCTCAGGAGCCTTTACTAACATAGTCATTAACAAACTCTTTAGATTAGGATCGCGTATAGTCTTTAATTTCAAATAAATATCATCTTGAGAAATAGAATGAATCTCAGACAAAGCCTCACAAGGATCCCCGTCAAATAACATGGCATTTGTTAGAATCGCATAAAGAAGGATTCCTGTTGACCAAACATCCGCTTTATCAGTGCCTTGTGTCTGAGGAGAATCCAACAATTCCGGAGCAACGTAATTAGGGGACCCACAACTTTTCCCATCTTCTTCCGCCCCCCTAGCAAATTCAAAGTCTGTTAAATAAAGAATCCATCTATTTTGTAGGTCTTTCCGATACAGAACATTTTCCAATTTAATATCGCGATGATAGACCTTACAGACATCCTCAAGCTGATACAAAATAAGCACCAACTGCGCTGCAATTTTATTAGTATCTGTTGCGCTACGTATCAAATTATCACTAACAGCATCAAATAAATCAGCATCCAATTTATGCATGATAACTTTAACTTTCTCATATCCTTTTTTACCCGTATATCTAAAATACACTAAGGGTTTCAAAAACCCCATATCTGGCAAGGTTTCCAAAACATCCATAACATCTTTTATACGTGAATAATGGGCCTCTACTTTTTGAGATGAATAGCGACCTGCCTCATCCCGTGACTCTAATCTAATATTAGCCCGAATAAACGTCCCCGATAATCCTACTACCTTTACATCCTTTATCTTAGAAAAGGACCCTCTTTTATGGAACACATTCAAATGCTTATCAAATGGTACTATTTGAATACAAGGATCAGACAAGAAATACATCATTTGCTTATCTTTGATATCCGGGATAATAACTCTATGACTAAACACAGAACACAGCGCCATAGAGGAGCCATTAGAAAACCCATGAAAATCTAATAGGGGGAATGATGTATTCGCAACAATTTTAAAGGTGAACATTATCATCGTTAAACATCTCTATTAATGTAATCATCAAAATACCGCTGAGAAATCCTTATTATACAACAAGAAAAAAAATTAAAACAATCATATATAAAATTTAATTTATAAATAATTGCAAGAAAATAAATTAATCTTAAGAATCCTAAAATAAATACAAATAAAAAACTATTATTACACTTCTATTTAACAAGAACACTCACATAAGGTTAAATCGCTAAAAAAAGAACGGCAAGAGGAGTCTATACAATGATAATATCAGCACCTGCAACCCCATTCACAGTAATAGCCAGTTCTGTTCAAAGATTGTTTTGCAGCACTTCTAACACCGAAACCAAGAAATCACATGATACTAATGATATGAGTACCTAGAAATGACGTCGCTTTAAGCGACCACCATTGGAATCTGTTATTTTTTGAATAATCAAAAAAGCCGAGGGGTCTGTCTCCGAAATAAGGGTCTTTAGTTTAGGAATTTCAAGACGGGTCGCTACACAAAATAAAATATCCTGTTCCTTTTCAGAGTACCCCCCCTTCCCTTTATAGATCGTCACCCCTAAATCAAGCTCAGACAACACCTTCTTTTTCAAAGTACCAATTTGATCCGACATCACCGTCACACCCAATTCAAGATCACATACCAAATAATCAACTGTTTTGGAGGCCGAAATATAGGTTAAGATAGAATACATAGCAGCCTCAATACCTAAAAGAAACGCTGCCGTTGAAAATAACAGGGTATTAAAGATTAAAATAATATCGCCAATGGTCAAGTCAAATCGTTTACTCAAAATTATAGCCATAATTTCAGTCCCATCCAGAGCCGCTCCCCCACGAAGCGAAAACCCAATCCCCGACCCCAAAAAGATACCACCAAAAAAGGCACTTAGTAATTTATCTGTTGTAATCGATGGAATAGGAAGAATCAATAAAAGGAGGGCTAAGCCCATAATAGTAAGCGCACTTTTTAAAGCAAAAGTAACACTAATCCGACGAAAACCAATTAAAACAAACGGCGTATTAATTAATAGAATATAAAGAGGCAATCCCATATGAGTAAATTCGGACAATAGCATGGAGATACCCGTCACACCCCCATCAATAAAATCACTAGGCATCAAAAACCCTTTAATTCCCAATGTGGCTAACGAGATCCCCAATAAAATGGAAAGCATATCCTTAATTAATTTGGACCGTTTTGAATACCCAACAACCGTTGCAATCATAAAAACCTCTTCTTATTCTCTAATCTCATTCATCAATAAATCATCACAATTCAATCACCACATCGGAATGTTCAAAACGACTCTTAGTTATAGACGCATACTTATCATCCGGCATCCGATACCCTACCGGACACACTACAGAGGCCACTAATCCACGCTTAGATAAACCAAGAACCTGATCATACCCCTGTTTGGAAAAACCTTCCATAGGACAAGAATCAATTCTTAATAAAGCAGCTGTCTCCATCAAAAACCCTAATGCAATATAGCATTGGAGATCCATCCAATGATGATGTTCCTGTTCCGATTGTTGACCTAAAACAGATACCATCATATCCCTATACCCTTTTAGAGACTCTATAGATTTACTACGTTTTTTGGCCGTATCACTAACATAAGCGTCTATCTCGTCAGGACCACAAACTGTTAATCGACAAATAACAATCAAATGGGAGGCATCAACAACCTGTTCCTGCTTATAGGTTTCAGACAAAAGCGATTGACGCAACACAGGATCCTTTACCACCACAAACCGCCACGGCTGTAACCCAAACGAAGACGGGGCTAAACGACAGGATTCCAAAAGAATAGCAAACTCTTGTTCAGAAATGAGACGATCGGGATCAAATTTTTTGGTTGCATATCGCCACTTAAGGGCCGATACAATATCAGACATAATACGCTCCATACTAGGGTCAACCTTTATTATAAAGGATTTAAAGGATTAATGCCCAGTCATATATAATGATAGGTTCATCCAACCCATAAGCCAGAAGAGAGCTTAGACACACATCTCACAAGCGAACTACAATCCCTTACTGGAATCAGCATCACCATACCTCCTGATAGAGATCGCGCTATCCAATCATTAGACAACGAAAAACGTAGACCCTTTGTACAATTAGAAACACAACTAATCACAATGGTCCGAGAATTCCAGGAAAGACTAACACTTCTCACACAAAAAGTTGCCCCTGTATTCCAAGCAAACTAACCCAACCAAACACCTCCTCTCACCGTCCTAAAACAGATCATCCTAGAAAGCACCATTAATTTAGAGTATTTTTATGATGATAATAATCAACTTCGCATGTCTAAGTACCAACAACTTGCTAGTCTACAAAAAAAATCAATACCCAACTTTCAGGCCTTCAACATCAACAAATTTATCTTCAATAACATTTAGTCGCCCTTATACGACGACAACTACTCCCACAACCCCCTGCCTTGTCTGAGGAAACCGTCAATCAATGGTTAGAAACCCACCAAGAATTTTTGGGATACGTACAAGGGCAACTCACCCATATCCAACAAACAAAGGCCGCCATCAGCCAGCACTTCCAAAGCCTTTCAGAAGAAGACAAAGAAAAGAGACAACTGGAATTCCAAGACTATATACGTCCCCATGCCGAAAAAGCACCCGTTGAAGCACTACAAGCCTTACAACAAGGTAACGCAAATGAGGCCAGCCCACCTATGATCATGCTTTGGAAAGACGGACTAGACTTCAGAAACGCCTTTAGTCAGGTACTTAACAAACAGAAAACGAATTAGGGCTGTAAACACCCAACTAAAAAAATAAAAAGTAGACCCCAACACTTCACGAAAAAAGTTAAAGAAAGACCCTATACGAGCACTGATTATCTCATCGATGCGGGCAATATCTCAGTTGCACTTGCCACCACATTAGGCATAGGATGGCTACTCTTTGGTGGAAAAAACAACCGTCCATAAGCATACTCTACAAAATATGACCTTCCAAGGGAATGACAGACTTGTTATATCCTTAGATTGTTTTGGCTAACACCCCTAGCTCCACAGGTTATACCGTCACGCAAAAAAGAAAGACATTGTTGCAGGTCCCCACGCTCACCACTAAAGAGTCTTTTGACATTCAAGATTTTATTTGAACCTTACCTAGGCATCATGACAAAGCGTGTACTGCAGTGTAAACTACTAGAAGGTACGATCTATGGATGACACATCACGACTAACCACTGAAACTATCGCCCTTTATACTGAGGCCTTTCATAAAACCCTATCTCGATGGCCCATCCTAAGTCAGATTGGATTATGGACATATAGTATGGGTCCATTCCTTATTTCACTAGGACTGCCGCTACTTATTCTCTCTATTATCCTTGTACTCCTATTAGCCTGTCTCCAACCCAATACAGATGCGCCTCTTCTGATAAGCTACTGTCTAGGAATAGGCACCCTAACCCTGATACTAAGGTGGACAATGCGTCGTTCAGCACAAAAAAACACAGGTATTACCTTAGAAAGAAACCATCCTCTTCATCAGGAGATTAGTCGCCTTTGCTAGACCCATCGCTGCCCCAAGTTCACACAGGTTACCATTAACGAAACCCCTGATATCCAACTCCAATTCCAACCCACGCTAGGCTATCTATTTTGTCGTCCAAACCTCAGCATTGGCTTGCCTCTACTGTTAACCCTTTCTGAATCAGAACTCCGTCATCTCATAACCTACAAATGCACACTACTAGGAGGGTCTCAACCATTTTCGCGACGATTCATCTATCAAACCTTTGTCTATTGGACATCACTTCTCACGCATAAAACATTCTACGCTAAGGCTATCAAACACGTCCTTAAACCTTTTCATGCACTAGCATTTCATACTGTTAAAACTCATCTACTACAATCCGAAAGAGACTGTGCCACACTTATTGGAAAAGAACCCTACAGCATAGCCCTCACTAAAATGTGCTGTCTGTCAGACTATATAAACCACAGTTATTGGGCCCCTTTTCATAAAAAGGCTGTCATACACAAAACCCCTATTGGAACACCTTTTTCAACAATGAGAACCAAGTTACAACTCTCTCAAGAGGACATCACCCCACATTTCAATTCAGAACTCACCCGATTAGAAGGTTATTCAACCCCCACCCCAAATCTAAAAACACGCTTAGACAATATGGGTATATCACCAAATGAAGCACCCACCATAGGTAACCAATCAAGCAGTGGACAGGCCTTTTTTGGAAATGACCTGATACATTTTGTCAGCACCTTTGATCGCGCATGGTTAACGGAAGTCAATGATATCTGGAAAGACCGTCACCAAGCCTACCAAACCTCCCAAGAAACCATCAAAGAACTAGAAGCAAAACAACGAACCTCACCACTATCAGTATCTGAACAATGGCAATTAGCCGCCCACTTTGAAGAGATCTATGATTCAAAGGCTAGTTTCCCCTTATTCGTCCAGATAGCAGACAAACATCCCGAATTTGCACCCGGACTCTTTGATACAGGACGACTTTACCTCAAAAACAGACAGGCAAAAGGCATCCATTATCTTGAAAAAGCCATGTCACTGAACCCCGCTTGTATCCCTAACGCATGTGAACGTCTATATCGCTTCTATATTGAACAAAAAGAACCCAAAAAAGCACAACAGATTGTAAGTTATGCCAATAACCATGAACAACACGTTATCTTAGCCCAACAAGAGCGCTCCGAATTCAAGACAAACGATACCCTTATCCCCCACCAGCTAAAGCCTAAGCAATTAACGCTGCTCCAAACACAGTTACAAACAACAGACCGATTGAAAAAAGTCTATCTTGTTCAAAAACAATGCCAATACTTCCCAGAAAGGCCCCTATTTATTGTCGGGCTTCTATCTCCCATTCCCGATCATCACACCCAACTATCAAAAACATTAACACTCCCATCCGACTTTATTATTGTACCGTTATCCAACCACCCTAAATCCTTAGAAAACACCTTCAAAAACGTTCAAAACAGCCTTATCTCAAACAGTGTATAAGACACTCCCCATGACAGCTATTATCGCACGACTCTCCCACACCCTAAACACGCTAATTAAACAACCCCTTGCCATCATCACACTCATCATCATTATCCTTAAATGTCTTAAAGCACATCATACGGGCATCATCATGGACGAAGCTATCTCTGAAGGACAATATTCACAATCTTTAGACATACTTTTCACCCAATATGACACCCCCAACAATCACCTCTTAAATTCATTCCTATTATGGATCCTTCGCCCCTTCATAAATAGCTATGAACATTGGATCCGACTCCCCTCCATTATTGCGAGCAGTCTCTTTACATGGACCACCTTTCTTATCATTAGGCGAACAATTACCTTCCCCCTCATTGCCATGGCAACCCTGTTGGTCACACAACTCATCCCATTCATATTTAATCTTTCCTTTCTCGCTCGTGGCTACTCCCTATCGCTTGCTGCCACAATAGTTCTTCTATACACCTGGTTAAGACTAATCCAAGATCGGCAATCTAGATGGTCTCCAAAAACAATCGCTCTTATAACACTTCTTAACGGACTTATCTTCTGGAGTATGCTCACTAATCTATATAGTCTGTTAGCAATAAACTGTGCCGGCGCAAGCCTCTTTCTTTATCTCAATAAAAAAGGACGTAGACAGAATTTTAAGGCCTTACTCTTAACCGCCCTGTATTCGGCCATCTTCGCTACATTACCCTATTTATGGATGATAGCCGATATTATAAAAAGTGCATCAGCGCAGGGGATCCTCTTCAAATATTATGTCCTAGACCTCTTGAACAATACTATCCCCTTCACTCAAAACATCAATAAAGGGCTCCTTGTGGGGTCAGGAATACTCTTCGCTTGGTCTCTATTAGGTTTCTTTCTAACTAAAACAAACAAAAACCCACACTATTTGGTCAGTACGCTGTTCAGTGGTACTGTTCTACTAACCCTAGGCCTTCTCTTTATCGGAACAGACCTCTTCCATATCAGTCCAGCCTTTAGACGTAACCAACTAACACTCATAGTGCTATGGGTATTAAGCATCGGAATTTGTCTGGACACCTGCCTATCCCACCTAAAAAAATCGCTTGGAAAATTGACCCAAGTCATCGCATTGTGCTACTTCATAGGAACAACACAACTGCTCTATCTCAACCCCCCTTCACTAGTAGCCATAAATAATGTTGACTGGAACCAACAAAGTGCCTTTGGTCCATTAGTGCGTCACCTTAATCAACTAGATCCAACACATCTCTGGGCTAT
>CAZIOF010000219.1:0-15103 GCA_964540745.1 uncultured Candidatus Marinamargulisbacteria bacterium | reverse complement strand
GAAGCTGTTTGAATTGAAAATTGGGGGCTGATTCAATTAATAAAAAGAGTGTGAGGGGGTCCGTTATGTTTCTTTCCGTTAGAAGGGTTTGTATAGCGGTAATATCATCTGTATTATTTGGATCTCTATGTCTAAGAATAGGGGTTAAGAATTTTTTTAGAGGCTGGAGTTTTGGAAGGGTCAGTTGAATAAGTCTATCGAGAGTGGGTTGTTTTAAAACATGTCCAAAGGGCTGAGCCAAAATAGATGTGTTTGTATCGGGGTTGGTTAATAGATCCTTGAGATACACCTCTAAGTGAGTGAATTGACTAGAATTTGTTTCTGCAACTTGAATAAGATCGTCCAGTTTCTGTATGACGGCAGTTTGTTCTTGGCTTTCTTGGCTTAAGCTGGCAATGACATGTGTTAATTGTTGATTTTTCTTTAATGTTGAGAGGATATCTATGATAACGTCTCTAGGATAATGTTGTTCAAGATATGTGATAGCAGAGTCTTTGGTATCATCTCGGTGTAACCGTGCTAAGAGAAGTCCTAATACTTCTGGTGTTTGAGTGGGGAGATCTCCTGAGCGATCCAGGGTTTCCCAAAATAGGGATTCTTTTGGTTGTGCATATGCGAGACAAGCAATCGCCTGTTCGGTATTGGGATGGGTACTAAGTAGTTCTGCTTGAGCAACGCTATTATTGGAATGCTCTAAAACGTGGCAGGCAATTTCAGGGCTCCAATTCATGAGGTCGTGATTATTTTTTTGGACTGTTTCTGAAGGATTTACGACAGAACGTGATAGCCTAGAGGGTAAGGTACAGAGTTGGGATTGAACAAAGAGTCCTGTGGCAACTTTTTGGTCTAGGTGAAGGCGATCTATCACCGAAATCAGAAGGTCTAAGTTTTGTTTGTCTTCAGGTGATCGGTGAAAGGCTTCTTTTAGGGGATTCAATCCACTTAACTGATGTTTAGAAAGGGCTTTCCAAAAGGAGACTTCTTTGTCTCTTTGTAGTTCTAGGTTATTATACAGAATTTCATGGGCCATGGTGCTATGAATGGCATCTTTTGCTAGTTGGACTAATTTTCCTTCTCTATTTTTTGTTCGACTATCTTCTTGGAGCTTTTTATCCAATGTTTTTAGGATATTTGAAAGCAAGGTAAGTTTGTCTTTGGGTGTATCTGTTTCTAAAAATTGATTGAGGAGGTCTTCATCTAGACCAAATGGTCTAAGTTGTTCAGACTGAGTTAATAGAAGAGCCCCTATTTTTTGTAGTTGTGTGTCATAAGAGGTTCCTTTTTTTGCGTGTTTGAACGTTAATTGGCAGAGTTGTCGTAGACTATCAAAGGCGCTGTTATTTTGAGCTTTTAATTGTTGGCTAAGGTGCTGTGTGAGCGACAGTGTTTGTTGTGGGATATCAGGGGATTGTTGAATAACCTCTAAGGTTTCCAATAGGCCATCAATTTGTTTCTGTTTTTGGACGGTTAGAGCGGTTTGATCACCTACGATTATTTGGTGTAATTGGTGCTGTATGAGGCAGTCAAGGACATGGGGGTTTAGTGTTAGTGTATGGCATAGTCGTTGTTGCTGTTGTTGTTGTTGGGCATCTGAGGTGGGTTTTAAGATATGGCATAATGCATTCCAAGTATCATTTAATTGACTATCATTATGATGTGACCGGGTGAGTTCGGCAAATAAGGGCGGGCATGACAGGATGCTGTTACAGTGTTCTTGTACTAAGGGATGGGTAGCTAGCTTATCTAAAATAGACTGTGCCTTTTCCATATCGCGGGGATCTTCGAATTGTAGGCTATGGTGCTTGACGAGTTGCTGACATAGGCCTAAGAAGGCTTCCGGAGCATGTTGTTCTAAGCTGAAGATGAGCTGATCGAGTTCTTGTGGTGAGTGGCTATGAGCAGAGACAAGACTTAGGAGGTCCTTGATATTATCGTGAGTAATAGGTGTGGCATAATCGTATTGACCTGTTTGGGGGTCGTAGCGACCACCTAATCGTTCAAAGAGCTGTTGGTTCTTGAATTGGCGTTGTAATGTTGTTAATGGCTGATATAGTTTGTTAGTTGTTGCGATAGAGGGGAGAAGGGTGTTGATAAAGGTGTCTAACGGAAGGTCTGTGCGTAATACATCTGGTATATCCGATTTCAGGCTCTGGAGGAGTGAGTCGCGTGTGTTGGGGGCCATGGTGGTTTTTGCAAGCAACGGATTCCCTTTACAGGCCATGCTCATGATAGTTAACCAGGCGTTTATATCGGTTCGTGTCTGTTTTTCTAGTTGTGCTAGGCTGTTTAGTTCATCGTCATTCAGGCGACCCTTTTGGTCTAGGCTATCGGATAAGCGAGCAATGAGTGCCGTCTTAATGTCTTTATTTAGGTCCCCTTGTTTACAAAGGTTGGTAATAAGTGCTTTTTGGTCCTTGTGACACTCAAGAGGTATTTGGGTAGATAGTGGTTCTAAGGCCTTAAGCAGGTGTTTGTGGTCTATGGTCATATCGTCTTCTGAGAGTGTACGTGCGTAGGGTATAGTTAAATAGAGCTGGTCGTCTTCTGTGAGGGCGTCATGTAGAAAGCGATGGTTACGATCATACTGGGTGAATAGGGTTTCAAAGGTATCCTGTTCAGTTTTGCTTAAGCCTATTTTAACAGACCGATCTGATAGTGCTTGATAATGAGTAACAGAAAGACTGCCTTCATAGGCTTTTAGTGCGGTTTGGAGTGCTTTGAGTCCCGTTTCAATTGGTTGTCCAGCATAGTTTAAAGCAATGATACCGAGTTGGTCGTGAAGTAGGGCTGTCTGCTGTTTTTGTTGTTGTTCTAGTTGGTTTTTTGTTTGTGGAATTTTACTAAAGTCAATTTTTTTTGAATGGGGGTCTATGTTGTCGATAAGGTCTTTTACGATGGTTTTCTCAAATGTATTTAGAGGTGCTTTGGGTGCATCCGTTTGTTGATTAAGACGCGCTAGGTTATGGTGTGCTAAACCAAAGGCGTCTTGTGCTTCGATATGCAAGCTTATAAGGTTAAGGGCCGCTTGTTCATCGTCATTGAGTACACCATTAGTATTTAGGAACAAGACTTGTTGTCTTAGTTGTGTTATCGCAGTGGCGGTGAGAGGGTGTTGTTGTGCCTCTTGAATGAGTTGCTTTAAAGGCTGACTATGAATCTGAGGATGGGTTAATAGGGTTTGTGATTGACTGGCATCACTAACACCTTGATAAAAGGTTTGTAATGATTGTAGTGCGTATTCATCTGTCATAACGTTTGGTAGATGATGGCTGGCGGTTTCTCGTAATAGGGTTGTGGTTAAAGACGGATTGATTCGGTTGAGATCAGACATCATGTGAATGGCGGCTTTAGGGTTTTTTTGTGCTGTTTGGACAATTAAGCGACTGGCTTCTTCTTTGTTTTTAATGCCACCTTCATGAACTAATTTTTCAAGGAATTGGGGGCGAGCCTGAGGCAACGTGTCCAGTAAGAGCTTTGTGAGGTCTTGTACGCGATAGGCAATATCAAAATTATCCACTAATTCGGGTAGTTGTAACTGTTTACAAGTGGTGGCTATGGTTTCTTTTAAAGCGGTTTTGTTGATTTGTTTTGATGTGAGTTTTTGGGCTTGGTTAAGTTCAGAAACTCGTTCCCCTAATGTTTTTATAAATCGTTTAAGCGTCTTTTCTTTTCTGCCAGTTGCGTGAAGTTGTGTCATGAGCTTATTAAGGAAGGTCTCTTTTCCACTAACACCAAGCTGTTCAGCCAATGCGACCATCGTGACGATATCATTAAAGTGGATAGGGTTTTTGAGGTGCTCTTCGAAACGTTCTTGTGTCATCACAAGTAATGATTCCGTGAGGGTTTGAAAATTGTTGTTTAAGGTTGCGATACTTGTCTGACGGGCTTGAATAAGAGTGTCTTTAAACGCTTTCTTTTGACTAGTGGATAATTCTAATTGTTCAATTTTTTTGAGGAATGCCTCTTGGATAGTCCCATCGCGTTGAGCAATATGGCTGGCCATGGCTTCTAGGAAGGGAATACTTTTGTCGTCGGCTGGGATCATTGCAAATAGCGTTTGTGTAAGATTAGAGTCCAGTCCTTCAGACATGGCTAAATTTACGAGTTGGTCAGCATCTTTGGTCGCTTCATCAAGTCCTTTTTGTGTTAGTTTTGCCTCACGGTGGGTTTCGTCAGCCCCAATATATTCGGTGAGTGTGGTATCGTCTTTTAATGACTGGATATGGGCATCAAAGTTAGGGATAACGTGTCGTGAGGATGTTAAGGGTTGTTTACTTAAGAACATGTTAGCTTGTGTATTAAAGGCCGCTGCAGTTGTCGGGAGTTGGCCGATTTGAGCCATAAAATGGGCTTGTGTAGCGGGTGTTGTGCCAAGCGTTGTTAGGCCGCTGTCTTTAGCGATTGAAGCCCAATGCGTGATGTTGCTTTCAATATGGTGTTGTTCGTCAGGACTGAGTGCTGGGGCTCCAGGCGCTAACAGACTATAGAGGTTATCAGCGGAACGATTTGCGAGGGCTTGTAGTGATGGATCATGGGCTAGTGTTTGTTCAAGGGTTTGTCGTTGTTGACTGGCCATTTCTCGAATCATGTGGGGATGTCGTTGTAGGAGTTCTTGATGTAAGGTCTGTCCGTCTTGGAGTGTGCCAGCCCCTTTTTCCCAAATCCGTTTTGTTTCACGTCGTTCACCTGTGTGCTGGTTTAAGTAGGTATAGGCACCTAGAGTAAGCAGGTGTCGTGTTCCTTGGCCAAGCAGCTGATAGGTATCTTTCAAACTTTCAGAACCCCAAATTTGCTCAAGTTGTTTTTCTCGGTTCTCACTGAATAAGGTAGGGATACTTCTGAGTAACCCTGTGACGCCGTATACGATAGGTGTTGCAATTGCACTGGCTATATCAATAATGCCACCTGTTAGTCCCCCTGCTGCCATCCCGATTCCGGACATTGTTCCTCTAATGCCTTTTACGATTTTAGTGCCGGTTGAATCGCCTTCTCGGAAATCCGAGAGTTTATCGAAGCCTAATGTTCGAGGCTTGGTTTTATCATTGCCCACTAAACTTACAGAAAGGCCACGTCGGAATCCCGAAAGAGGCTCAAGTAGACCAATTGAGAAAAAGGCGCCAACACCTGTAGCCCCACGTATGTACCATGGTTTTTTCTCGTCTATGGTTCGGTCAATAAGCGTTGTTTCTTTTTGTTGTTTACCTGCATGTAGAAGGCTGTCTTTTTGTTTGATGTCTAGACGGTTAACATGACGAATAACGTAGGTGCTTATCTCAGCTTGAGTACTATCTTTTAATGAGTCTTGGTAATAGTTAGCAATGGCGTCATAGAAATTGTCATTCTGTTTGTTACGTTGATAATCACGTTCCTGTTGTGTTAGTTGTACCCTATGATTGTCGATCCAGTTATCTAAATCGTCTGAGTGACGTTTTTGTAAGAGTTGTGCTGTACGAGTCATGATGTGCTTGACGGCTTCTGACCCAAGTTTGTCTGACTGTTTTCGTTTATTGGTAGAGGGAAGGGTGAGCAGTGCTTCTTGGGTTTGAGCAAGAAGTTTCCCAAAGTGCTTATCACCGTGAAGGGTTCGAAAGGCATGAAGGTCTTGTGCAAGCTCTTGAATATGGGTCTCTCGATCGATTTCATTGTCATCGATATCGATGATTTTGGCAGCTCTCTTTGCTGCTCTCCGAATGAGGGTGTCGTTATCAGCACTTCCAATGGTTTTGAGTAGCGCGGCACTCAGTACATAACGGTTTGTTCCTCGTTCAGAAAGGGCGTTTTCTGCGTCTATTCCTTTCGTATCTTTTCCTGATGGGTTCATTGGGAAAAGAGACTGATCAATTTTAATAGATTCTTTGTCTCTTAGATCTAATTCTTTTTGGATATAGGTGTCTAAGCGTTTGACTTCGGTGTTGTAGCCATCTCTCAGCTGTTGTCGTTGTTGTGGTGTGAGTATGGCTAGAGCGGGTCTTAGGCTACTACTTAATCCACTAAATTCCTGTAAGGTTTTGAACGTTTCTTGTGTGTCACGGTAGTTCTCTATAAGTTGATTATAGGCGGCGTGTTGGGTTGCAGGCAGTTCAATTGTATTGCCTATGAGATCCTTATCAGCTGCGACACCAGGTGCGATAGCTTTAGATTGGTGTAGAAGGGCTTTTTGGATATCTGAAGCTGATCGACCTTGGGTTTTTAGAAAGCGGGTGAGTTGAGAGGCCGCTTGGTGATGTGCAAAGGTTTGTGAGAGTAGGAGAACGTTCCGGTTAAAGGCCGCTGCTTTTTGGCCAGCGCCGTTTTGTGTCATGTAGTGTTGTGACCATTGGGATTGTCCTGTTGCCTGGTCATAATCTAAAAGGGCTTTGTCTAGGGACTGGTTGAGTTTAAGAATCTGTCTTGCGTCTGTTTGGCTTCCTGGTTGCCTAAGTTGTGTGGCAATGGCGTTGCTTAGCTGTTGTAACTCTTTAGCTACCTTTTTCTGCTTATTATCTTTGGGAAGTTGATCGAATTGGGTGCTGAACTGATCCAAACTCGTTTTTTGCTCGTGTAAGAGTAATTGTTGGCCGCTACTAAGGTCTTCTTGATCCATATTTAGATTGGGGTTATTAAGCTGCTTTTGAAGGAGTCGTCGTTGTTCTTTATAGATGTATTGTTGTGCAAGAAACGTTGTAAGATTTTTTGACTCATCTGGACTCCCTTTGAAGCCCCATTGTGCCATTTTAC
Source organism: uncultured Candidatus Marinamargulisbacteria bacterium (assembly GCA_964540745.1). Lineage (GTDB taxonomy): Bacteria > Margulisbacteria > Marinamargulisbacteria > JABIPA01 > JABIPA01 > CAZIOF01. The sequence continues at coordinate 8,386 of CAZIOF010000219.1, read as the reverse complement.
TTTGTCGTTCCATCATTTGTTTATTGCGTTGTTTGTCTGTAAGAAATAAGGATGTCATGATTTGTTGTCTTGCACGATGAGATCCTATCCAAAGAGGAGTTAGCCCCAGTGCTAGAAGACGTCTGATTCCGAGGTTAAGGAATTGATAGGTGTCTTTGAGACCTTTTTTTAGGCTTTTATTGGTACCTGTGCCACCTGTCCAGGCGCCTTTAAGGTTGTCTCCGGTGTCCCTAAATGATTCCTTGAAGCTTTTTCCATTTATTTTGTTAATAATACTTTTTGGGAGGGTCCAGAGAAGCATTTTTGGAAGAGAGGCTATATTTTTTAGAAGACTTGCGCCAATGTAGGCCGGGAGTGTTGTGATTGCAGAAATCACATCAATGGCGAAGGCGAAACCTGGGAACCGGCTAAATTTATCCGCTATCCATTTGGAGCTGGTCTTCATCCAGTCAGGAGCTTCTTCGCCAAGCGTTTTAATACGGTCACCGACATGTTTTAGCCCCTTGTTTATTCCGTTCTTAATTCCTTTATAGTTCTCTTTGCTCCAGGCGCCTTTAAGGTTGTTTACGGTGTCACTCAATGAATCACTGAATTGTGTACCATGTTTGATTTTATTAAAAATACTTTTTGGGAGTGCTAAGAGAAGAGAGATCGTATTTTTTACAAGCCCGGCGCCAACGTAGCCAAGAGCGGCTGTAAAAGAAAATGCAGAATCGCCAGCACTTTTAACAGCAGTAGTTAATCCGGTCGGACTGCTCTCAAAGTTTTTCTTTAGAGGGTCATTTTCGGAATGAGAGTGTCTATTATTAATGAGATCATTTAGTGCTTTTTGACCTTCTTTTCGTTCTTGTCGTTTTGCTTTTGAACGTGCCCACTTGGAGAGTATTCCTGTTGAATTTTGATCTTTTTGTGGTGATAGAAATCCCCGTAGCAAAAGGTTCCTCCCCAGACTTCCAATACGTTGTGTCGCGGAGGCCATGGCGTCAATAAAGACGGCTTGGACGGCAATATTTCCGCGTTGGGTTTGTGCTTGGAAATTGGCGTTTTCAATATCGCCCGTACTGAATTGAAACGTGCCTGCAGTGCTTGTTGTTGAGGCGTCGGTACTATCGTTAGGGATGGCGTCATCATAGAATCCGCCGCCTTCACCTTCGGCGTCATTGGGACCTTCTGCCATGCCGAGGTCTTCATTTTGCTGGTTGTATTGGTCCATAGACACCAGTAATGCTAGAAGATATTCGGCATAGACGAAGCCTCTAGCGCGCTCTAAAGTTTTAATTTGCCGTGCCAGCTTCTTTTGTTTGTCTGTACGGTAAACACCTTTTTTACTGCTCATAAGTGCTGTTTTATCGTTGGCTAGTTCTTTTTTAAGTTCTTTCTTTTTTTTGTTACTGAGATAGTTGAGGCCGCCTTGGATCATGAAGGCGTTACCCGCCAGAAGGAAGCCTTGTTTCATTTCATTGATAAATTCGTTTTGCTTGTCGACTTGTTGTTGGACACTGCTAAGGGTATTGTTAGCCATTTGCATTTCTGCGTTTTTACGCATCTGTAAGATGGACATGAGTTGGTTAAGCGAGAGATTGCTGCTTCCGCCTGTGATGTCAGCAGAAGCCTCCACTTGGGCTTCTTGTTCAGCCATGGCTAACTCTCGATGGAGTTCAATGGTACGGGACTTTTTCTTGATCCGTTCTTGCCAGCGTGTGAGCTGAGCACGGTTGACGGTCATTTTGGCACTTCCCCAGTTTAGGGTGCGTTCGACCTGGAACGTACTGTCTTGTTCACTTTGGGTTTTTGCATTGGCTTGAGCCTGTTGTAACGTACTGATTTCTGCGTCTTTAGCTGTGATTTGTGTTTCGATAGCGGTGGTGTCTTCGCCATTCGCTTGGCGTCGTTGCTTTTCTTTTTCTAACCGCTCTTTCTCTTGACGGGCCTTGGCTTCATCTTCGGCTGTTTGAGCTTCATTATGGCTCAATATTTCGGATGAACTTGTTGCAGTAGGTTTTATGGAGAATAGACCATACAGTCCTATGGTCAGATTAATAGCCCCTGAGGTGACGCCTTTAGCAATTGAGCTACTGGATCGTTTTGCAGCATTCCTAACAGAGTCAATTAACTTTCCTGGGTTACTATTATCGCCGGTGGTGCTTCCCATCATGTTAATGCCAGCACCGGCTGCTTCGATACTGCTTTGTGTGGCCATGTTTTTATGGGCTGACCATGACGTATTGTAGGTTTGGCAACGGGTATCCATCTCTTGAGTAAGGTCATTTATAATGGCAAGCTGGGATTGGTTGTGTTCATCAGACATGGCCATAATATTTTCGATGATGCCTGCTTGGCTAGAACTCCCGAACATATTTCGGATAACATTTTGTCGTGCGTTGTAGAGGGCTTGTTCGACCATCCCTAAAATGAGTCGGATCATAAAGAGTTCTTGAAGATGTTCTTGTGTCTGGAGGACCTGATAATAATTCACTTCTTTGAAGGTGAGTCCAGAGGTGTCTACGGACCGTGTGCCATAGCGCCAAAGTAGATGCTGCCATCGTGTTTCTTGTTCTTGCAGGTTGTACCAACTGGTTTGTTGTTTTGCTTTTAAGAATTTTTGGCGATCGGTGAGTGTGCTGCGATCGCTAGCGCTCCATTCGGATTCAAGTTGTGTGGCAATAGCGGTGTAGCGTGCATTGAGTCTGTTTACTGCTTCAGTAGAGTTGTCCGCATGATCAAGTACTTGAAACCCGTTATCCGAACTTCCGTCGTGCCAGGAATCATATTTTCCGAGACTTTGGACAGTCCCGTCATTACTGACATGGGTTGTATGACCTTCTTGGACGGGGTACCACTTTTCGTCATTTCCGTATCGGTCATCTTGTTTATAATTAGCCCATTGGCCTGCATAGGCCCCTAATTCGTATTTATAGGTATTTGCACCTGTATTAATAGCGGCTTCTATGGCGCCAATGACCGCGCCTCTTGATGTTGCTTCAGGAATAAAGGAACTCCCTACTTTGGCAGGGAATTTGGCCCCTTCTGTGACGAGATCTACGTCTAAGCCTACAAAACGGGCGTTTCGTTCATAATTTTGAAAATAATGCTTGTTAAAGTTATCTACTTCTTCTTTCATTTGGTTAATAATGCTTTTTTCATAGCCTAGAATGGCATTGATTTGGCCTTGAAAACGTTTCATGCTACCTTGTTTTTGGGTGTTAAAGGTTTCTGATACAGTGGTTTCAATAGCGTCATACAGGGCTTTATAGGCCATTAAGAGCACTTTCATTTGGTTGTAGAAGTTGGCGATAGGTTTTTCCCTACTCGCTAGCTTGGCGCCATCATAAGCGAGGGCCCCATCCCCACGATTTAAAAGGAATGTAGGAACACCCTCTACGATGAGTTTGTTACGTTCTGGCATCCCTTCGCCATCTGGCGTTACTTTTATGTCCCTTACAAAGTTAAGATAGGTTCGGGAGAGACTTACTTTACTATCTAGAATACTTGCCGCCTCTGTTTTTTCATCTTCAGAAAAGGCATGGACGGTTCCTAGTTGCGAGACCTCTTGATTATTAATATGGTAATCTCGTTTGGAGTTCACATAGCTGTATTTTGACATGCTCTCTTTATAATCCAGATGTGCATTTGAATCATAAAAGAGTTTTGGGAAGGTAAAGCCTTCGAGTTTTTTTTCAAGATCGTTCTTCCAACCCTTGTCGCCCAGATCCAAGGCGCCAACCAGGGTTGTGTCGATGGCATAGGAGAGCCACCTGGGGTCACTAAAGGGCCAGATACCGAAGCTGGCGGCAGCAGTTGTTGTTCCTGCGGCTACTGATCCAATATGAATGGCTAATGAGAGGCCGGAGTTAAGGGATTGGCGCCAGGTATTGGCGTATTCGAGCATCAGGTTAGATCGTAATTTGACATGATCAAATAACACGACATTTAGGGATGAAATATTATTGCCAAAATGGGTTAATGCGGTTTGTGTTTTTCCAATTTCAACTTGAAGGGCTTTTGTGGCGACTGAGGACATGGCCTTTGAGGAGGAGGTCCCATCCGAATCAGCGATTTGTTCTGCAACTTCGCGACGTTTATCCAGTAGGACTTGTTTCATCTGAAGGAGGATATTAACGGTATTATTAAAGTTGAGATAATCTTGTCTTAGTTTAATCAGGCTCTCAAATTTGATGTCTAGAAAGATGTCTTGGCGATCCTGGTTTTGGCTGTCCGATCCTTCTGATGCTTCGAAAAGATGATTGAAACGTTCGGTTGAACTTAGGGAATCACTGAATTGGGTTAGCTTCGCTTTCCAGTCATAGGCCGTTCCGGGTATATATTTGTGATCAAAGTCATTTTGGATCTCGGCCTTGATAAAGCCTAAACTTTTGTTGTATTCACGTAGGATCTTTCGTAATTGGTATTTTGAATCACTGTCGCGGCTGTATTGGGTGAGGAAACTGGTCCCTCTATAACCAAAATCTAATGTTCCGTCTAGGGGATCGCCAATGGTTTCAGATTCTGGACGTGCCTCGTCCCATAGAGAGATACCACCCTGTAGCCCATAATGGTTGGGGTTGTCGCCCTCTTCGCCAGCAAGGAACTTTTGACTTAAACCAGAGAGTTGTTCGCCGTTGGTTGTCATAATAGTGCCAAAGATTTTGGAGAGTTCGTATTTGGTTTTAGTGCGTCGGTAATCAAATTGATTGGTTAAGGAATCTATAATAGAGCCTAGTCCAGATTCTAGTAGATTGGCCCGTTGCCATTTATCGGCAAGGAATTTGGACCGTTCGTACTCCATATTATTTTTATTACTGACCAGGCTGTAGACTTCGTCTGTAAATTTATTAAATGATTCGGTCACTTTATCTTGAAACTTTGTCATGGAATTGACAAACCCTTGTTTGACTTTATCCTTTTCATTACGTGATTGCCGTTGTGCTTGAACTTCGCCATAGGACATGCCAGACTCATGGATTTTTCGTGCTTCTTTTTCCACAAAATCGTTTAGGCTGTTGGCGATATGGAATAGAATTGAAAAGTGGTTGAGTAATCCTCTTATTTTATCCACAAAGTTAAAGAAACCATCTTTTTTGAGTTTATAGGTACAGAATCGAATGTCGGCATCATTCCAACTACTATCCCAGCGTGCGGAGGCGCCTTTGTCAGAGGCGGCGTCTTGATCGGATTGGTCGGCCATTTCATGTCTGACCTCTTCAGTCAGCGTTGAAAAGTTTCCGTGGGTACTGGCATAGGTGTTCATGGCATTGTAGGTGGACCCTGTCCACATGTCTAAGTCGGTAAAATCTTCGGTTGGGGTTGCGCTATTGTCGATATCAGGAGTGGCGGCCCCTGAACTTGATGGCGATGTTTGGGTATCTTGTGATGCGGACGGAAGATAGTTTCTTAGGGCACTATATAGCATTGTTTTGATATCTGATTCTGAATTAGCACTAAAGGCATCTGTTTCACCCTCAGGTATTTCAGATGTATTAGAGATAGTTGCAAAATTAAAGGATAGATCCTGTTCGGTCCATCCGGTATGCGCCTTCTTTAATAGGGCCTTTATTTGGCTCATATTTGTTTGGATAAGTGTTGTGGGCGATGTGCCTAGCGTATAGCTTGCATCGTCAAGGAGGCTGGCTTCTATAGTAAGGGTGCCCATAAGTTCGTCTATAATATTATTAGCTTTAAGATAGTCAATGATGGCATTTCCTTCTTCTTGAGTGAAGGTGGCGCCATCGGCTTTTGCTTCGCCTTCGAAATGGATGCCCATAATTTGACCATTGGCTTGGATACGACTATTGAATCGGATGAAGGCTTCGGTTAAACGGCCTTCAATGGAATTCCCTTCACTGTCTGTTTGGCCTGCGGCGTAAAGATAACCTTGGTCTTGAAGTTCTTTGTAGATCCAATAATCTTTGAAGTGCGTGGTATCGCCATTTCCTGGGTCTGTATTTTTAAGGTAGGCCTGGTACTTGTTTTTAATTTCTTCAAAGGTACTTCGTGGTGATTGTGAGTTGGTTGGATCCACAGGTTTGTAGATGACAGGGCCAGGGTCTTGAATGTTGGCACTATCTGCAGTAGGTGCCGTGCTTTGCATATTATCGGCCGCTTGTTGTACACCTGAGGTATCGAAGTCTGTGACGCCGGAAAAACTGACTTTGTAGGGGATGGCTTCCCAGAAGGCATTCACATCGATATTGTTAGGAGACCATTGCCCCTGGTCATTTTGTCGTTGTACGAAACTAATGAGGATGATGGGGTCGTTTGTACTCTCTGTGGGGACGTTCGCTGGGTTAACATTAAAATTTGCATCCACATAGGCGGTGGACGTTGTGACGTCATCGGTCTCTTTTAGCCGATAGCTGCCTTGTAGGAAGTTCTTTAGCATACTGTCATAGACGCCGTTGTTATTGAGCCTTGTATATTCAGGTTGTGATGCTTTACTCCAATAGTTTGTATAAAAGTCATAGTAGTCGCTGAATTTGATTTTAATGACGCCCATACGCATCCCCACCAGTTGGCGTTGAAGTTCGTTCCAAATCCCCCAAATGGTATTGTTTGTTGCGCTCACAGTATCTGTTGGGGTTCCTAATAGTTGTGCCGTTTCTGTGACTTGGAAGGCGGTTTTGAATTGGGCATCGATGGGTTTGTAGGTCTGCCAAACACGGTCATTGAATTCGAACACTGTATCGAATTGGAATTCTGACGCTTGATAGATTATAGGGTCTGCTGTGGGGTCAAGAATGAGAGCGGGGCTTTTATCGTTGGGTTTTAAGTTAACGATCATATGTCCCTTCTGGTTTCCGCTATTGTCTTGGAGATAACCGGCTGATAGGGTGACCATTTGTCGGACATCGGCATCGGAGTGGCCGGTCTTTTTTAAGGCGGCCATCAGGAGTGATGCGGTGAGAATAGCGAGATCTTCACAGTCACCGCCCTTATTTTTTAACGTGGTGGCGATGTCGTTCCAAGTATCTGTTTCGGGTGCGTCTTTTTGGTAGGAGAGGTTTTGATTCACATAATCGAGTATCTGTTGTGCGATGGCTTCTGGTGATGACAGGGTAATGTTAGGAAGGATCTGGTCATTGAGTATCGCTTGGATTTGTACGTGGTCAGGGTTTACCAGATAGGCACGTCGCCTGAACGATAATTCTGGAATGCTCAATGAGGCATAGCTTTCCAGTTGGGTCTTAAGAGTGTCTGAAAAGGTTTTTGTAGGGTTCTGTTTTGTGACAAAGGTATTGATTTGGTCTTGGATACGTTGTGCTTCCTGGGAAGAGAAAGGTGGCGTGAGTGTGGCACTGAATCGGGCAAGATGGGCGAACTGGTGATCCTTTAGCTCATAATTGGGGTTGGTGAGACAGTTCAGGACGGTGTTGGTTTCGTCTTTATTCAGGGGAAGGGTTTGTTGGATAAGGGCTTGGTTGAGTTTGCTGGCTAGGCTGGGATCTTGTTGGAAGAGATGATCATTTAGACTAACCGAACCTGTGGATGAGGGTGTGATTGTTTTGAAGGGTGACAAGGACGCGTTAACAGACTGGATGTGGGTATCCAGTTCAGCATAGGGAGATTGAGTATCTGTTATACCATGGTTCCACTGAGCTGTGGCCATGCCATCACTCCTTTTTGGACAGTCAGAACCTGTTTTACACGGTTTTGATGTCTAGATAGAAAGGCGCAAGCCCTTCATCCCCCTTAATTGATGAAATCTTATACTTAATTATCGTACCATGGGGTGCAAAACTTGCATTGATGGATAATGGTATGTGATTTGGTTAATCGCTTGGTTTAGACTCAGTGATTTGGTCCATAACCTTTTTGAAGGGTGTAAAGAGTTCAATAGGGAGCGGAAAGACGATAGTGGAGTTCTTTTCGTCAGCAATATTACTTAGGGTTTGAAGGTAGCGTAGTTGGAGAGCCTGGGGTTCTTGGGCCAGGATATCGGCGGCTTCTTTCAATGTTTTTGAGGCTTGGAGTTCGCCTTCGGCATGGATGATTTTGGCACGTCTATTTCGTTCTGCTTCGGCTTGTTTGGCGATGACGCGGATCATGCTCTCGTTAAGATCAATATGTTTGAGTTCTACGTTATCTACTTTGATGCCCCAATGATCGGTTTGTTCGTCCACAATCTTTTGGATATGGACGTTGAGTTTGTCTCGTTCGGCCAGCATATCATCCAGTTCGTGCTGCCCTAAAACGGACCGTAGCGTCGTTTGGGAGAGTTGGCTGGTGGCGCTTAAGAAATCTTCCACGTTAATAATGGCTTTTTCGGGGTTAATGACCTTGAAATAGAGGACTGCATTGACCTGGACAGAGATATTGTCGCGGGAAATTACATCTTGGGTAGGGATATCCATGACAATGATTCGGAGATCCACACGGGTCATTTGCTGTA
>CAZIOF010000218.1:0-3823 GCA_964540745.1 uncultured Candidatus Marinamargulisbacteria bacterium | reverse complement strand
ACCTGATTTCCCTGTAGTTGTTTCACTAAAGGATGAGGATATTGACCACCTAAATCACCCGTAGCAGGACCACCGGGAAGCACACTATCAATCCAGGTCACATTAACCGTACTTAATAAACCCGTATCCAATACCGTTAGTACCACAGACTGATTCGATTTAATTTCATCGTCATCTGCAATATTATTACCATCGGCATCGGAATCAGAAGCGTCTACGGTTCCATCACCGTCGCTATCCACAGTAGCCGTAAGTGCCCATTTCTCACTTAAATAGTCATGGATACGGTATAAGTCGGTTCCACTGAGTTGACGATCAAAAATTAAAATCTCTTTAATATAACCATCAAAGAAACGTTCAGGGGTAGAATTATTTAACCACGCACCAACCATAAAGTTTGTTTCTAAATCGCCAGATAAACTACCAAACGTATCCGTATTACTATCTGCAATCCCGTCCACATGCTGTATCAATGTTGACCCATCATAAATCGTACTATGAAGCATGGTTTGATTCGCTGAATAAGTTAGTGACGAATTTAGACTCCAAGGTATTACATTCCGTTGAATAGAAATGGTTGAATCAGACTTCAAAGTCACATTATATTCACCACAAACACCGGAATAAAACTTCGAAAACACGACTTGATTTTTTTCACTGTCTGCACTAAAAACAACAAAATATGACACCTTCTGTGTCTCTGGAAATGTTAATTGACTACCACTCGAAACCTGTAAAAAGTCATTTAAACCATCAAATTGGATACCACTTGACGAATAGACAGGTTGATTACCCGATGTCCCTTGAGAAAGATGATAGCCACTTCCACTCAAATCCGACCATGTGGCAATGGAAGCACCTTCACCAAGCGTCGTATTATTAGCCCCATCAATATTTGATGCATCTAACCACAGGACCAACCCTGCAACACTAGGCATATAAATTGTAGCCCCTAATCCGTATTCACCAGAAATAAAGCCATTATCAGCTAGTATGGGTTCCGGATAAGTCCCCGATAATACGCCTCCTGCAGGCCCTCCGGGAACAACACCTTTAATAAGAACCTCATCCGCCTGTGTCACAATCCCTTTTGAATTTACCGTAAAACGTGACGAATAAGAATTAGACCCGTACGTACCAGCCGTGACGCCACTATTAATCAAGGTTGGGTCTGGGTAAGTACCTGTTAAAACACCACCCGCAGGACCCGCTGGCGTAACCCCTGAAATAGGGACCTCCTCAACATTAGTTAGTAATCCTTTTTGATTCACCGTAATACGGGCTGTTTTATTATAAGAACCAAACAATCCAGTTTGAACACCACTATCCATTAATATTGGGTCTGGATAATTACCTATTAAGACACCCTCTGCTGGGCCATCTGGAATGATCTCTCCCATATCCATCTCATTTGCAGTCGTCACAAAACCTTTTGAATTAACAGTCAGTAAGCTAACCCGAGTACCTGTACCATAAGTCCCTGAAACAACACCTGAGTTTTTTAGTTGAGGAGAAGGGTAATCACCTGTCAGGTCACCCCCAGCTGACGTCCCTGGTTCAAAACCATGAGGTGATCGCCCTAACCAGAAACCACCTTCAGTAGAATCAACATAAATTAAGGCATCACCATTGATAGGCGTCGTCCCTAATACATGCTTCCCATTCAACTGGGTTACTAAAGGATCAGGATAAAAGCCACCCAAATCACCACTTGCTTGACCAGCTGGCGTTGCACCAGGAACCGATACAGATTGTACAGACGTCACTAACCCTTTTTGATTCACACTTATTTTGGCTACTTGATTTTCGGTACCTACGTTTGCAGTTGACACACCAATATCAACTAATATTGGGTCTGGATAAGTCCCCATTAACGAACCGCCTGCATTACCAGTTGGCGGAACATCAGAAATAGTTAAGGGCCGTATCTGAATAATACGGCCCTTAGTATCAACCGTTAATTGTGCTACTTCAGTTTCTGATCCTACAACATCAAGATTGTCATTCACAAAACTTAATCCGGGAGACGGATAGTATCCAATTAAATCCCCTCCTGCTGAACCACCAGGAGTAAAGCCATTCAAGTCACCCGATAGCCATATACCCGTCTCTGTTTATTGGAGACCATGATTAGGTATCGGAGTAATTGAAGATACCTCAACCCCTTGAATCTTAAGAACCTCTGGACTCGGATATGTCCCTCCCAAATCACCCCCAGCAGGCCCACCCGGTTCCACACCTACAATATCTATCTCCTCAGCTTGAAGAACAAGTCCCTTATTATTAATATAATAACGTGGCACCTTAGTTGAAGACCCATATACCCCGGCACTATTATTAATCTCTTTAAGTTCAGGGTTAGGAAACGTCCCGGTAAAATCGCCACCAACAGTTCCTCCTGGAGGAACCAATGTAATAAGGGTTTCATTGACAGATGTAATTCGCCCCATAGCATCAACAGTGATAACAGGCATTTGATTGCCCTTCCCATAACCACCAGTAATCAGATCCTGCGTTTTCAACTCAATCGCAGGATAAACCCCCTCAAGATCACCACCTGCAGGCCCCTTAGGCTCAATATCTTTAATCAAAACATCACTAATCGACTCAACAAGGCCTTTTTTTGTCACCGTTATAACTGGTGCCCTAGTCTGAGACCCATAAGTACCTACCGTCACACCATTAGATTTCAACGTTGGGTTTGGATAACTACCAAGTAAATCGCCACCAGCCGAACCAGCTGGAGTCACACCTGATATAGTAACATCCTCTATATGTGTAATCCGACCTTTAGAATCAACAGTTAAACGACCTACCGAGGTCTGAGTCCCATAATTACCCGATGTAACACCTGTTGGCGCTAATTGAGGATTAGGGTAAGCTCCTGTTAAATCACCTCCTGCAGGGCCACCCGGTGGCACATCTTCTATAGATTCGGTCTGAATCTGAGTGATATAACCTTTAGAATCCAGGGATACTATCGTCATTTGAGAAGAAACCCCATAAATACCTGCTTGAACCCCAGTGGGGACCAAGCTCAACTGTCGATCCGATAATTGCAGAGCGCCATTAGGTTCCACTGAAAGCGGTGACGAAAGCTCCCATACATTCTGAAAGGGATCCCAAGAAAGTTGTTGACCATTTTGGGTACCAGACATAAGTCTAAGGACTTGGTTATTATTAATAAGTCCACCGCCACTTCTAACACCAAGAATAGAGTCATTGTCTGTATCAGGAACCCAAGCATCACCATCCCATTTCAATAACTCATTAATGTCGGGTGGGTTATCTGAAATAGAATAACCTTGAATTTTCACAACGCCCGGTTCAGGATAGAATCCAGATAAATCGCCACCCGCAGACCCTGTTGGCGTTAATCCAGACATCTCATCTGGAATCCAATCCGACTTCCACATTAAGACGTCTTTATCATTAGGCACAGACTCCGAAAGAGCTCTTCCTTGAAGTCCCGATACAATAGGGTTCGGATACCCCCCTGTCAAATCGCCCTGTGCAGAACCCGTTGGTAAGACAGGACCTGAGCCCCAGGAATTACCCGTCCATACAAGCGCATGATTTAACGTAGGAGCACTATTATCGACTAAACGGCCCTGTATTTGAGAAACGATTGGCCCCGGATATTCATCGGTCAAATCACCGTAAGCAGGACCTCCTGGATATTTTGGATAATTATGCACCGCATCAATCGCTTTAACACGAATACGTCCCGCCACAGATAAACCAATTCCTGATTCCGGCGACGTCCCTATTCCTGATTCCCCTATACCATTTATAGTAAATAAATCATCACTAATCGTTAAAC
>CAZIOF010000217.1:0-3996 GCA_964540745.1 uncultured Candidatus Marinamargulisbacteria bacterium | reverse complement strand
TTCTTCCACGAGTAGATTTCTTCCACAAGTGGATTTCTTCCACGAGCTAACGTCCTCGGCCCTTTATTTTCCTGACAACTTTGGTACCCAAAGAAGGCTCTAGAGAGAATAACCCTTCCATCGCTCCAACTTCTAACACTTGGTTTTTAGCCTGAATAGCGATAGGTTGTTGTATTTTTTGAACCGGACTTTATAAGAAGCTTATCATCGATTCCTTTTTTAAGGTCTCTACTGGCTGTTGCAGTGGACAAGGTTTTAAAGTGTTTTAGATAGTCTTTTCGGGAAAAAGACAGATTGTTAATCTTTTTTTTATAGAGTTTAAGACGGTCACTGCTGGATAATGGCTGTGGTTTAAGTTGATCGATATACTCCTTTAAGGTCGCAAGTATAATAGAGAGCATGAAATCGATAAATAATGTTGAATCGCCTTGCTTATCACATTCACCTAAAACGTTGTAATACATATCTTGATTTTGTCTAATAAGAGATTCGATTGGAAGAAACTCAAATATAGGATTCCAGCTGGTTAATAGAACACTCTGCCATAGTCGCCCAATACGCCCGTTTCCGTCTTTAAAGGGGTGGATAAATTCAACTTCATAATGAAATATGCTTGAGAGAATCAACATATGGATATCTTTATTCTTTTTTAGAAATAGAAACAGATCATCTATTAATTGGGGGACCATGGTGTATTTAGGTGCAACATGGGCAACGACATCCTCTTTAAAAATACCAACATTTGATGTTCTGATATTGCCCGCGTCATCGTCCAAATGTTTTAGCATTATTTGATGTGCATTTAAGAAAGATTTTAATGAATAGGGTTTGTACTCTGACATTCGGTCATAAGCAACAATTGCATTCTTGACCTCTTGTATATCCTTTTTTCGGCCAATAACGGGCTTTCCATCCAAGACAGCAGTAACCTGCTCTTTAGTAAGTTGATTACCTTCTATAACTAACGAACTGAAAATAGTTCGAATCCTGTTCTTTCGTCTCAAATCAATAGAGACTTCTGGCAATGTCATCCCTTCAAGTTGGCCAATAATAATGCTTATTTCGGATACATATTTGAGTATATTCGAGGTAATGTTAAAAGGTGGATTCATATCATGATAGTATCATATGATACTATTACTGTCAAATCAATCACCAGAGAATATGCCGAGATTTTACACACCTTCTGCCAAATTCACCTAGTCGCACCACGTATTTTTGATGCGCTTAGACGAGCGAGAACAGGAAGTATGGGGTTGGAAGGGCTGCGATGAAAGTACCATCCCATAAACGATGGTTTATGAGACAGATTACATCACAAAGAAAACTACGTTCTTGCCCCGGCTTTTCGGAGTTCGGATCTTATGGCTTTGTTTGATGTCAATTGCAGTGGGGTTTTGCCTTTATAATAACCGGCAGTGACGGTAACAGTCACATCGGCCCCAGCTTCTAGGAGTGCTTCAATAATGTTTAGTTTGCCGAATTCAGCTGCGATATGGAGTGGTGTGTCGCCATCAATAATTACCACGTTTCCGAAGATACCCCGCTACCTGGAAAAGGGGCAGTCTCAGAGCTAGAGCCCATTAGGAACACCCATCCACCTAAATGAGGTTGCGCCCTTTTCTTGTTCCGGCTACTCACATGATTCCAAACCCTTCTGCCTTAATAATGGCCCGGGTTAGCTTATCCTTGAACATGTCATAGTTATCATAGGGTGGGCACTTAAATGTGTTGTAGCAGGTAGCCGCTGTTGGCAATCGCTGTTTCTCACCGTACATCTCTATCTTTATGGGCTTACTATCATCTGTGGTTCCTGTAATAAATATTAATAACTTTTTTAGCATTTCCTTCGACTCTTCATCCTCACCGTTATGTTCATTTACAAACGTAACAAAATTCAGATAAATAGGTGATGTATTGTCCCCCTCAAGCTTCTCTATAACGCGATCAGGACGAATATCCTCTACAAAGAAATCCTGCGTAAAAAAGACTGTGTCTTGACAGTGCCCTAATAACCCTAAACTAACATCATTCATCCCTGCTTTAAGGACAGAGCTCTGAGAGTCTGATAAACGATTATTAGCTAATAAGATAGCCTTCATTAGATCACCATAGCTTGGTGATGCGTTGTCTCTGTCTAATTCTCTGTATAAAAATTGATTTATATAGTCTTTAATATAATTGTCTATCTCACTGAGACGTTCATCTAAATCTACACTGAGACGTTCATCTAAATCTAAACGGTCCCGTTGACTAGCCTCTGATATTTTATTGTAAATCGTCTCATTCCCCACTATCCAGTGTGGCCAATGGATAGCGTCTCTATTTTCAGTTACTTTTGAAAATAGTCTTTTTAAAGAATCTGAAGAACGATCAGGCAAGGTTAGCTTTGAGAGATAATATGACGCAAAATGAAGGGGTGTAAAAAAGCTTGTTTTAGGAAATTTAATGTCTTTTGCAAAGCAAAAGCCTATGAGCATTCCAATTGTTATTGAATGGTCATTATAAAATATCGCTTTCTGGTCCGTTTCACAAGCTGTGTACGTTGACTCTAATGTGTCACATAGTCTTGTGACCAGGTCTTTGGAAAGCCCTCCGTCATCACTCCCTAGTTGATCCTTATACGCTATTCGAACATCAGTTGCACTTAAGCCTGACGCATTAAGGGTAGCCATACCCTGCTTAAACGTGTCCTCTATATGATCAAGATCTATTTCTATTTGTTCTTCAGGGTCAATGTGTTCGTTTCTAATATCTAGAACGGCTCTAAGCTGATGAGCCTCAATATGTTTCATCAAGACCGCTATCAGGTCAACCTGACCCACCTTTTCCGAGATATCTAAGACAGTCAAAATGTCGCGCTCATCCCTTAAGTTAGCACCCTTTTCCAGTAGGCATCTCACTGATTCTAAATGACCGGCTTCCACCGCCAGCATTAATGGGGTTTCGCCATTATCATTAGTAGCATTTAACACGTTGTTTAAGATTTCTGGGCCTTGTTTCTCTGCGTACTTTAGGAGATCTTCTGCTGTTTCTGGATGTCTGCATTCTACCGCCTCATGCAGTGGGGTGTCGCCGTATTCATTTTTAGCATTCACATCGGCCCCAGCTTTTAGGAGTGCTTTTGCAATGTCTGTATGTCCGAAATGTGCCGCCACATACAGTGGGGTGATGCCATCTACATCTCTAGCATTCACCTCGGCCCCGGCTTCTAGGAGTGCTTGAACAGTTTCTAGTTCTCTTGCTTGTGCCGCAAAATGCAGTGAGGTGAAACCCTCATTATCTGTAGGCGTCACATCGACCCCGTTGGCTAGTAGTAATCTAAGATTGCTACCATCTTTTAAGGCAAGTAGTTTATTCATTATTGACTCCTTTTTAAATTCCTTGATATATAAAAATATAATAACCAATATTATATAAACTAAATAGTTATCGTAAATAAAATAAGTTAATTGCAAAACATTGGACGCAATAAGGGCAGAGAGGGATATGGGCGCCTAAAACAGTCCTGAGCAGCGTACAGAAAGTGTGTCATAAACGATGGTTTATGAGACAGGCTGTATAGAAAAGAAAACTATTCTGTTGCCCCGGCTTCGCGGAGTAGGGCTTTTATGGCGTCGTTTTTCGCCAAACCCAGTGGGGTTTTTCCATTACTATCAGTAACAGTCGGATCAGCCTCGGCGGTTATGAGTGCTTCTACAATGGTTTTATGTCCCTCCCAAGCCGCCCAATGCAGTGGGGTCCAGCCAACTTCATCTGTAGCCTTCACCTCGGCCCCGGCTTCTAGGAGTGATTGTACTAGTTCTGTATGCCCTGCTAGTGCCGTAAAATGCAGTGTGGTGGAGTGTTTATATAACCCGTCAGTGATGGTAGCAAATACTAGGAGTGGAGTATTTGTAATCATGTCTGTAGCATCTTCTGTATGATTGGCTTTCGCCTCCTCATTACTTCCAGGGCTTTCTCTAAGTTTCACGAATATTTCACTTTATTCTGTCT
>CAZIOF010000216.1:0-4902 GCA_964540745.1 uncultured Candidatus Marinamargulisbacteria bacterium | reverse complement strand
CCCAATCGTAAGTTGAAAAGTTTCTTTCTAATGTTTTTAAAAACCAAGTTCTATTCCATATTGCATTGGAAGAAGAGATTCTATAACTCCATGGTGATGCCTGTTGGCTCATTTTTAAGAAATTAACTCCTTTATACGTTTTGTAAGGAGAAATCCATTTTTGAGCTCTAAAGCTATATTGAAAAGAGTTCCAGCAATCAATTCTACCAATATTATCATTCATCATTTCTTCGCAAATGGTTATAAGCTCTAAATCTACAGGTCGTATAATGAGGTAGTCCTCTAAACTAAAATGAAAATATGGGTCATTAATAGACTTGAAATAATCAATTAATTTATTAGACCAAGCCTTGGGACTAGGCGCTCTTTTTTCGGCTAATGAAATAAAATGTATGTTTGAATCCAATTGAAAAGTGGGTTTTTTGTAGCCTAAAAAGAAGACCTCCATGTGGTTTCCCCAATACTTGTTAAATAAGTATTGATAAAATTTGATCATGAAAAGGGTTTCATCTCTAATGGGAATATATAGTTTAAAGGGGGTATGCTTTTTCATATTAGATAGGTTTTTTATAATAAAATGTATTATACTGTCCTAAGTAACCCGCTCTACCTATTATTAATATTTGTTTTTTCTTCATTAGTTTTTTCCTAATTCATATTTGTTATAAGTCCATCTATACGCTCTTTTAGAGAGAAATTTGGTTTTTATACCGATAAAATACCTCTTTAACTAGTTGCTTTTGTATTTCGTTGGATTTCTTCACTCGTTTTCTCGCTATAAAAATTTGAATAATCAAAGAATTCTAATGATGGCTTGTACTGTTTTATGGGTATTATTCCATTAACTACAATTCTGTATAGCTTCCAATTTAATTTTTCAAAAAAATCAAGGAAGTCTTTAAATAATGCACGCGATTGAATGTTACAGTATAATTCAAATTGTAGGGATTGTATAATATTTCTGTTAAATGTAGTTGAAGCCTCTTTTAGAACTTCTAAATCATGTTCTTCAGTGTCAATCTTTATGAAATCAATTTTTTTTATATTTTTATTATGACGATGCGATTCGATCCTTAGCATGTATGTAACTCCCTTAAAACTAGGATAATAGTGTAACCGACACATAGTTATATTTTTCCTTTGATTCTTCAGCTGTGCTTATACCCCTTTTCAAGTAAACTTGTTGCTAAATAGGCCCCGTCTTGTCCTGTTATTCCTGTAATTAAAGCTGTCTTCATATGTGTTTTTTTGATACTGTCGTATTACTGATAACTTGAGTATTTATCCAGTTGTATGTTTTTTGAAGCCCTACAATCAATGGCTCAGATACTTTCCAACCCATATGTTGTTCATATAGCGTGTTATCAGATCGTCTTCCATTGACGCCAATTGGACACTTGTGTCCGTATTTATCGATAAATTCTTGTCCGTCAATATTGTGTATAGAGATATTCTTTTTGGATATCCCAATCACTAATTCGGCTAATTGGTTAATAGAAACCATTTCTTCAGAGCCTATGTTTAGAACCTCTTCACAGTCTGAACGCATGAGCCGAAGGGTGGCTTCAATACATTCATCAATGTACAGAAAGGAGCGTGTTTGCTGACCATTTCCCCATACTTCGATAGACTCGCCGTCTGTTACACTTGCAACTTTTCGGCACATGGCTGCCGGTGCCTTTTCTTTACCATTATTCCAGGTGCCCTCAGGGCCAAAGATATTATGATACCGTGCGATTCTAACGGTTAATCCATAATTTCGCTGAAATGCTAAATAAAGTCGTTCACTAAATATTTTCTCCCATCCATACTCACTATCGGGGGCTGCGGGGTAGGCAGAATCTTCTTTACAGTTTGGGTTTGTTGTAGAGATTTGATTGTGTTCTGGATACATACATGCGGATGATGAAAAGAAGACGCGCCCGACCTTTTTTTGGGTCGCTATATGGCATATATTAAGATTAATGAGTGCAGAGTTATGCATGACATTGGCGTCGTTCTCGCCAGTAAAAATGTAGCCGGCACCACCCATATCTGCGCCAAACTGATAGAGCTCATCCATATCCTCATCAATGACCTGATCAACTAAGGATTCTTTTCTTAAATCACCGACAACAAAGTCGTCAGCCTGGGTTTCAGAAAATTCAGGCTGTTTAAGATCCACACCTCGGACCCAAAAGCCTTCGGATTTAAGGCGTTTAACCATATGACTTCCTATAAAACCACCGGCACCCATTACAATTGCTTTTTTCATGACTATAGGCTCCCTTAAACTGACGTGTTTCTACATGTTATAGATCTAATTCTACCGATTTAACTCAAAATTTGTAACTCTTTAAATAATTTAAACAGACCCTCTTGTTTTGAGAGAGCGTCCCAATTGCCTTGCTGAATGATCGTCCCTTTATCCATCACAATGATACGGTCGGCTGTCTTAACCGTTGCCAAACGATGGGAAATAATAATTAGTGTAATCTGTCCTTTTAGTGCATGAATACTTTTTTGGATCTCAGATTCTGATTCAGCATCTAGTGCAGAAGTGGCTTCATCGAGTATTAAAATGCTTGGTTTTTTGAGTAAGGCACGTGCCAAGGATAACCGTTGTCGTTGGCCACCAGATAATTGTAATCCGCGTTCACCAATAAGCGTATCAAGGCCGTTTGGTAATGTGTCAATAAATGATAATATGTTTGCCTGTTTACAGGCGTCAGTGATGCGATCCTTAGAGACGTTTTCTTGTCCCCACGTTAGGTTATTAAGAATGGATTCATTAAATAAAAAGGTGTCTTGGGAGACGAGGCTAATATATTGACGATAGTGTTGCAGGTCATATTGGTTGAGTGGGACATCATCAATGATAATACTGCCCTTGGTTGGTTTGAGTACTCCCGTTAATAAATCTATTAGGGTTGTTTTCCCGCAACCAGACGGTCCCACAATACCGATGAACTCATGTGGGCGTACCTTAAAATCAAGATTCTGGATAGAAAATGAGTTCTCATTATCATGAGTGAAACAAATATTATTGAAGTGAATTTGTTTTGTCAGTGATGTAAATGGATGTTGTCCATAAGCGTCATGATGACGAGTAAAGTCATTAAATGTGTCTGAAAGAATCTCAATAGAGGGTAGCGATTTAATAAAGTATTGATAGATTGTTTGAACATTTTGAAATTTGGGATATAAACGGTAAAAAATAAGGGTAATGAGTAGAAAGTAAGAAAAGGGTAACTGAAATATGACTAAGGATAAAAAGGCAATAGCACTGAGACTAATAATTGAAAACAGAATGAAGAAGGAGGGCAATACGCCTGAAAGGACCCCTGTTTTATATCCTAAATTTACGGTTGTTTTGATGTCTTTTTCAAAAAGAAGGCAGCTCTTTTGGGTATAGCCTGATGACTTAATAAATTTTATGCCTGATATCAGTTGTTGTAGTTGATTATAAAGATTGTCACGTGCAGTAAGTGTTTGTTTGGAAAAGGAATGCACATATCGATTTAATAACTTTATTGGAAAAATAGATAGTGATAACAATCCGATCATTAATGCCGTTAGTGGGATAGAAATTAAACAAGATAGCCCTAAATAAAAAAGAAATAGGGTAACTTCAGTTAAGATTGTTATTGAATACCGAATGGCTAATAAAAAGTTCTGCATTTCAATGGCAAATAAATTGGTTAAGGCACCTATTCGTTTTTGTTTACTATAAGACCATTCAGCATTCATAATGACCGTCATTAATTCATTTGATTTTTTATGTTGAAAGTAAGCAATAATAAGTTCTAGAAACCATTGTTGAATGAACGTGAGGGTGCTTTTGATCGCAAATATAACAATAATGAGGCCAAATAAACTACGTAATGATACCGGAAAATGAAGAATGTTAAGAACGTTATAAAAAAATAAAGAGATAGGGCTAGTGGCCACAAATGATTTTTCTTGGAAGAAGAATTCCAATACAGGGATAACGGCACCAATACCGATACTTTCTAATAGTCCAGAAATTGTCAGTAACACTAGTAATACAGGAATCCGTTTTGGGTAATGTGTGAACAGGTATTTTATGAATCCTATAAGCTTCATAATAAAAGTATACCGTTAATGGCGCGGTTAAGAAATATGGCGTTATTATAAATGGGTGAGAGTTGTGTTTTAAGATTGGTCTTGATGCCCTTGCATATGGGGAGTATATGTCTTATTGGAATAAAGAAAATAGTCGTCACTAGATTATTCGGGATGGGCGTGGTGATTAATAGTGAGAGGGGCTTTTGAAACGGCGTTGATTATGAAAAACGATCGTGTTGTGACATCCCATACTAGAGAAAGGCCCCACCGTTGATATGTAGGGTTTGACCGGTTATATAGCGGCCCTTATTTTCGCATAGGAAAAGGATCATCTCTGCGATTTCCTGTGGTAGGGCTAGTCGGCGATAGGGGACCTTTTGTTTGATTTTATCTAATATCTTTTCGGGTACGGACCGGGTCATGTGGTTCTTCTTTTGTTGCAGAAAGTGATCATGGGTTTCATGGTATTATCCCAGGCCAATTGGGTTTGAGCAATGTGAGCAATGTGATCACGATGTTGTATTTGTTCGATGGCTTTTTGGAAGGGGGCGTCTGTGTCACGGCTATTAATGACATACTCAGATAGGTCTGGAATGAGTCTACACATGTCTTCGTTCCCGACAATAATAGGGAGTCCAAAACAAAGAAACATGGGTGTTTTAAGGGGACTACCCTGATGCATATTTAATAATAGTAAATTTAGGGACCCGATACCAATATCGCAATAGGATAAAAGCTCGTATAACGTATCGGGATTGGCGGTTCCCAATAAGGTGATGTTGGGGGGGAACTCATAAGCGACTAATTTTTCCTTAGGACCAATTAAGACCACAT
>CAZIOF010000215.1:0-3993 GCA_964540745.1 uncultured Candidatus Marinamargulisbacteria bacterium | reverse complement strand
TAAAATGAAGAGGATATCTTCACTATCCATAGATTCTGCGTCACAGTGTTTTGGGCTTGTATTCATAATGTCGTGATACCAATGGTCACGTCCGTTTTTGAATGAGATCTCAGATGATTGACCAACATGATTCACAATGATTACGTTTTTGACAGGGGTATCTTCTTCTTCTAACGCAGTATCCGTAATGTTTTTCAAAGGGACGATTTGTCCACGTCTATAGCCACCATCAGCTGTGATAAGTAACGATGATTGGGAATCGATAAGTCTATCTTTTAGGGATTTTGAACTAAACCCACCAAAGACAACGCTATGAATAGCACCCAATCGTGCACATGCTAGTACAGCGACCGCTAACTCGGGAATAAGAGGCATATATAGCGTTACTCTATCTCCTTTTTTGATCTTAAATTGGTCTTTAAGTTGAGCTGAAAACGTGCAGACTTCTTGGTGAAGTTGGGCATAGGTTATGGAGCGAACGGTTCCATTTTCTCCCTCCCAGATGAGGGCAGCTTTATGACGGCGATAGCTTGAGAGATGGACATCTAAACAATTGTAGCTGGCATTTAGTTTTCCATTTATAAACCATTCTGCGTCAGGTTTGTTCCATTCAAAAGTCTTGTCCCACTTTTGAAACCAATGAAGTTCTGAAGCTCGGTCTTCCCAAAACTTAAGGCGATTTTCTGCTGCCTCGGTATATAAAGCGGGGGTTTTTAAATTCGCAGATTTTTTGAATGATTTGTTTGCATGAAAGACTCTATTTTCATCGAGTAAGGTTTCAATTGACATATGGCGCTCCTTTTTTGAAAGTTCTATTGACTAGTAATTAAGCTTTTGTAGGTTGGATTTTACCTGTTTTTAGTTTTCTAAAGTAGGTTTTTGTCCATTGAGATACTTTGCCAGATAACAAAAATAATGCAATCAGGTTAGGGATAATGGCTAATCCTAACATAGCGTCCGAAAAATCCAAGATGACACCAAGACTTGAAATAGCACCGATAAAGGCAAGTGTTACAAAGACCCATTTATAGGGAAAAATGATGCGTTCCCCGAAAACATAACCAGCAGCTGTTTCGCCGTAATAGGACCATGTGACCATAGTAGAAAAGGCAAAGAAAAAGACAGATAACGTGATAAAGAGAGAGCCAAAACCTTTGAAAAAGACATCAAATGATGCGATGGTTAACTGTATCCCTTCCAAGGATGTAACTTGTTGAAAGCGATCAAATTTCCAATCAACCTCTGTTTGAGTAGTAGGGATGAGTTGTAATTGGAGTTGTCTGAGAGATGGATTTGATTTTATTCGGGTTTTAAGAGCATCACTAAATAGTAAGACTGAGCTGACCCACTTTCCTTCAGATTCAGATAACCCTTTAAGTGTAAAAAGGGTTATGTCCTCGGTTAAATCTGAAGAATGGGCGATTACTTTATCTTTGATGACAGATTGTTTAATTGATAGAGGGCCCCATCCTACTTGTTGGATCTCTTTGTTGGGTAAAAGATTTACTCTTCCTAATGACCGTTCCATTGAATCAACAATCTTTAAATCAACGGATCCCTTATTTCGAAGATATGAAAACCGAATTCCGTCAGGCACGTTTTGTATATCGATTGTAAAGGATTTTAGATAGGCGGTTTCATTCCCTTTTACGCTCCCTTGGTAACAAAGTGCTTTTTGACCTGACCGAACTTTTTGAAATTGGTAATCTGAACGATAGGTAGAGGTCTTATTCATTTGCCATTGACCAGAAAGAATAGCTTGGCTTGATTGTTCAAAATTGATTTCTTGGTCGGTTATTTTTTGATACATTTCTGAACCAAAATTCCCGCTAAGAATAATGACTAATGCCGTGGAGGTACAGACAAGAACGGTATCAACTAGTGGACCTAGAGCAGCTACAAATCCTTCACGGATGGGATAGTTTGTTTTAACCGCAGCGTGAGCGATGGAGGCAGAACCCAGACCTGCTTCGTTAGAAAAGATAGCGCGCCTTATTCCCATGACGGCTGTAAATAAGATGCCTCCACCGGCGGCACGCCCCGTAAAGGCGTCTTCTAGTATAAGATAAAAGGCATGATGAAGTTTATCTAGATTAAGGATGCAAATAAAAATAGATCCGGCTACATAAATAAAGCACATTAAAGGAACAATTTTGGAAGCAACTTTTCCTATCCGTTCGATACCTCCGATGATGACAATTGTGCCTAATATGAAGAGAACAAAGCCGGTTATCCAGGGTTGGACACCATAGTATTTAACAAGTGCGGATGCGGCTTGATTCGTTTGGAACATACAACCAGCGCCAAATCCAGCGAATATAATCATGATAGAAAAAAAGGTGGCTAGTGGTTTCCATTGTTTGCCCAGCCCCTTTGTAATGTAGTACATTGGTCCGCCACGCACTTCACCTGTTTCTTTGTTTTCAGTGCGGTAATGCGTGCCCAGTGTACATTCGACAAACTTAGTTGCCATACCTAAAATACCAATGATCCACATCCAAAAAACAGCGCCAGGACCACCTATAGAGATGGCAATGGCAACACCAGCAATATTTCCAAGACCAATGGTACCGGATAACGCTGCTGAAAGTGCTTGAAAGTGTGTGATTTGGCCATGTTCCTCTGGGTTGTCATATTTTCCAGCTACAAGACCCAAGGCATGCGGAATACATCTAAACTGAATAAATAAAAAGCGCAATGTGAAGTACAGACCTGATAAAAGACTGAGCCAAAAGACGACTTTATACCAAATAAATCCTGTGGCGGCACCAATAAAGGCGTGTAGTGACTGAATCAAGGTAGACATGTCGTTATCTCCAAACATACTCAATACCATGCGCGTATTGTTTACTTATAATATTTTTGGCTGAGGAATTGTAAATTTTTATAAACAGCAAAGCTAGTTTATCAATAAAGTTATTTATAAATCAATAAACATGTTTATTTTTTTTTGAATGGATTTTCTTGAATAATGTTGGGTTATTTTTTTAAAAACTACTAATATAGTAAATTTTGTCCAAAAAACACCTAAATTACAATTGAAGGAGGGGGTGTGAGGTCCTGGTGATGTCGGTCGATAACTATTGTTTGGGGTAGGATATTTATAGACGTTAAGAAGATGATTAGGTAATATAAAATCTTGTTCAGTATAGATGACTAAATGGGTATTATTTATGTATAGATTAGCATTGCTTAATATTGGGTTCGAAAATTATGTTGTGGGTCATCACATTTGTGGGATAATCTCGCCGGATTCAGCCCCTATGAAACGTTATATTCGTTTATTAAAGGAGCAACATGTTGTTATTAATGCGACAGGTGGGCGAAAAGTTAAGAGTGTTGTTGTAATGGCTAATAAAACGATTTATTTATCAGCTATTGGAACAACTGCATTAAGAAGTCGAATAGAGGGGCTTGTCAATGATTAAGGGGCGTATTATTGTTGTGTCAGGTCCTTCTGGTGTTGGTAAAGGGACCGTTATTCAAGGTGTCTTAAAACAGATCTCAACGTTAAAATTAGCGGTTTCTGTAACAACCCGTTTGCCAAGAGAAGGGGAGGTAGATGGTGTTAATTATTACTTTTTTTCTGAAGAGATGTTTCAAAAGAAGGTTCAAGAAAACGCCTTTCTTGAGTGGTGTTTAGTTCATGGTAATTATTATGGGACTTTACGATCTGAAGTTGAACAATATACATATAATGGTTTTCATGTGTTACTTGAAATTGATGTTCAGGGTGCACGAAAGATAAGGGATTCTGCAAGTAATGTCTATAGTGTCTTTATTATGCCACCTTCTATGGATGAGTTAGTGCGTCGTCTTCAAGGACGAAATACAGAATCAGAATCGATTATTCACAAGCGTGTATCTGTTGCTCAAGAAGAACTTTCTTTATCGGACGATTATGATAGTGTTATTACGAATGATCTGAAGAGTGTCGCTATTGATGAACTGGCTTCTCTTATTAAGACATTATAGTTTTTTTGTGATTGGTTT
>CAZIOF010000214.1:0-5377 GCA_964540745.1 uncultured Candidatus Marinamargulisbacteria bacterium | reverse complement strand
CACAAGCTGCGCATCCGTAATGGACCCTTTTATAAAGGTATAGTTTTTATTATTTTCAATATGGCATAGAGTCTCCTTGTTAGCCGCATATGTAAGGGAATCCATATTCACAATATGATAGCTCTCGTATTCATTAAGAAGTTTAATAATTAAATGTGACGCAATAAAGCCACATCCACCCGTAACAAGAAGTGTCTTCATATTAGTATTTCTCGAATATAATCGGCATATTGGTTTGGGATACTTTCAATATTACGTAATAGTTGTGCCTTATCAATCCATTGATTGTAATACGCAATTTCTTCTAAACAGGCTACCTTATAGTTTTGACGATGCTCTACATTTCTAACAAACTCAGATGCAAGGTAGAGGCTTTCGTAAGTCCCTGTATCCATCCAAGTAAAACCTCTTCCCAATACTTTTACATAACACTTTTTTTGAGATAGATAGACGTTATTCACATCCGTAATTTCTAATTCACCACGTTTAGATGGCTGAACCTGCTTTGCTATACTCACAACATTATTATCATAAAAATAGAGCCCTGTAACAGCAAACTTAGATTTAGGATTATCTGGCTTTTCTTCAACAGAAGTGGCTAACATATTGCGATCAAATGTTACAACCCCAAACCTTTCAGGGTCTTTAACAGGATAAGCAAAAAGTGTTGCCCCTTCCTCCATTTGAACAGCTTTTTTTAATAGCCCCGTAAACTGATGCCCATAAAAAATATTGTCCCCTAACATTAAAGCTACAGGCGAACTCCCTATAAATGAGGCGCCTAGTATAAAGGCCTCGGCAATCCCGTTAGGTTCTTGTTGAACTTTGTAGCTTAAATTAAGACCTATCTGCTCTCCAGAACCCAAATGTGCTTGTATATGGGGTGTATCTTTAGGTGTGGAAATAATCAAAATATCTTGAATGCCGGCCAACATCAACACCGATAAGGAATAGTAAATCATTGGCTTGTTATAGATGGGTAATAGTTGTTTTGATATGGAGCTTGTTAGTGGATATAACCGTGTACCACTCCCCCCTGCGAGCAGGATACCTTTATAGTTTGTTTTCATGGTTGCTAAATGTATCAAACATGTGAAAAATGTGAAAGATGGGCTACCTTATTCTTTTAATTCACGTAAGTCAGCCTCTAACCTGTTCCTTTAGTTTGGCTGTGACTAATAAAAGATTATTATTCCTTTTGATTTCCTTAGTATTGAATGTAACGATAGGTGTGTTATTTTGAGATAAGGTCAACCAGAAAAAGGCTCATATTTAACGGCTGCTAATAACTCAATAACACCTATTTCGCTTTCGCAAAAGTAGCTCATAGGCTTTTATTATAGCATTGTACCACCTAAATTTAACCATTCTGTACGTCGACTATTTGAATTATGGATTGATGTACTATATTATCAATTGCAAGCATTGATGTAGGAGGCTCTAAAATCATCACATTTTTGGATAATTTATCAACGATCAACCGACGTATTATCCTTATTTCGTGGGATATGGTATCCGTTATCTTATCTCTCTATTTTTCATTCTTACTTACAACAGGCTATTTAGCTGTTATAGATTTTTTCTTTTTAGGTCTCACTCTAGCTGTCTCTCTGGTTAGACTAGCCTGCTTCCACTATTTTGGACTTTATAAGTTCTCTTGGCGTTACGGATCTACTACTGCTTTTATGAGTATTTTTTCTAGTGTTTTTTCAGGGACTATAGGCTTTACTCTTTTAACTATATTTAGCCACTTACCCGTTAGTTTTGCACTGATTTTTGTGGAATTTCTCTTTACTGGCTCTCTCATTTTTTTCCCTCGATGCTTGTTACGAATGTATCGTGACGTATTACATAAAAATCAGAATCGATATTCAACGACATCAAAAAACATTGTCTTAATCGGGGCAGGTGATTGTGGTGAACTTATTGCCCGAGAAATTTTAAAGTCTCCTAGCTTGAACTATAATATTATTGGCTTTATAGACGATAAATCTAATAAAACAGGTAAGGTTATTCATAATATAAGGGTTTTAGGAACCACAAGCGCCTTTCCAACCATCCATAATAAATATCACATTGATGAGGCTCTTATTACGATGCCCTCGGCCAACAGTGAGACTATTCGCCCTATTATTACGACTTGCAAGGAACTTGGTATCCATTGTAAGACAACGCCCGGCCTTACTGATATTATTGGTGGTCATGTGAGCGTCAGCCAACTCCGAGCGGTACAGATTGAAGACTTACTTAGACGAGAAACAGTTGAATTAGGCACAACTCAAATAGCCGACTTTTTATCCAATAAAACGATTCTTGTCACAGGGGCCGGTGGCTCAATAGGATCTGAAATATGCCGACAGGTCCTAAAGTATGCGCCCAAAACACTTATTATTTTAGATCATGCTGAGAATTCACTTTATAACATTAATATGGATTTAATTAACACACTCAATTGTCACACCCCTATTATTCCTATTGCTTGTGATATTAAAGATAAATCTAGACTCTCCGCTATCTTTAAAAAATATTCGATAGATATTGTCTTTCATGCGGCTGCTTATAAACATGTTCCTCTAATGGAAGAAAATGTGGCCGCTGTTATTGAAAATAATATCTTGGGAACAAAAAACCTTGTAGAAGTAGCAGATGCCCATGGGATTTCCGATCTTATCCATATTTCAACTGATAAGGCCGTCCGAACAACCAATTGTATGGGAGCTACTAAACGATTATGTGAAATATTGATACAAGCTACCGCAAAAAACAGTCAAACAAACTTTTCTGCTGTTCGATTTGGTAATGTATTAGGCTCACAAGGAAGTGTTGTACCCCTATTCAAAAAACAAATTTCTAATGGCGGCCCCTTAACTGTTACACACCCAGATATGACCCGTTATTTTATGACTATTCCAGAAGCAGTTAGCTTGGTTCTTCAAACTGGAGCACTTAGTCAAGGTGGCGAGATCTTTATTTTGGATATGGGTAACCCTGTTAAAATCTTAGACTTAGCACGTGATATGATCCATCTCTCTGGATTAAAGGAAGGTAAAGATATCCACATCGAGATTGTCGGCTTAAGACCCGGCGAAAAATTACAAGAAGAACTCTTTTTTAATAAATCAAATTTAACTAAAACACCTCATAAAAAGATTTTTGTCACACACCCTGCTAATTTTGATACCCAGATTGTGATAGAGCAATTAACCCAATTGGTTGCATTCGCCCAAACAAACCCATCGTCTAGCGTTCTTAGAAAAAAACTCTTATCCTTTGCTAAAGATCCTGAGCGTTACTTTAATACGGTATCTAGCTCTATTCCAACAGAATTTACCCCTACTAAAAGCACCACATGACGCTTTAATGACAGCCTGTATCTTTCCACAAGATAAGGATCTTTTACATGGTCTCTTTGGAAACGACTATTTCTAAAGGCTCTAAAATAGATTTAAACACCTGAATAATACGCTCAGACGTACATCCATCTCCAAAAGGGTTTGCCCCCGATGAAGCTTTAGGTGGGGATAATAAAATATCTGATACAGCAGATACGATCTCTTCTGTGTTTGTACCTAATAATGTTGCCGTCCCTGATGCAACGGCCTCATGACGCTCTGTCACATCTCTCAATACTAATACCGGTTTACCTATAGAAGGGGCCTCTTCTTGAACACCCCCAGAATCCGTTAAGATTAGCTGGCTATTTTTAAGTAACCAAATAAAATAAGGATAAGATAATGGAGACATAAGATAGATATTCTTAATATTCGATAAGTGCGTCGTGGCAAATTCCTGAATTTTTGGGTTAGGATGAACCGGAAATACGATCTGTAAATCAGGAAATAACAAGGAAATTGACTTAATTGCTTCAAGTACTTTTTCTAAAGGCTTTCCAAAACTCTCTCTCCGATGAAATGTCAATAAGAGAATCTTCTTTTCATCATTTATGCCTTGATTAATAAAATAATCTCTATAATACAATTCATCTTGCGACATAAGCTCCATACCCAGATGCAATGCATCTACGACAGTATTGCCAACCATCCAGACATTCTTTGTAACCCCTTCTTCTCGTAAGTTTTGAACAGCTGAATGCGTAGGTGCAAAATGATAGTCTGCTAACCCACTGATTACTCGTCGATTCATCTCTTCTGGAAAAGGCGAATACTTTTTATGACTTCGTAATCCTGCCTCAATATGAGCCACTTTAATTTGAGAATAATAGCCCGCTAAAGCACCTAGCATGGCCGTTGTAGTATCTCCCTGAACCACAATCATATCGGGAGATTCCTGATTAATAATAGTTTTTAATTTGGGCAGTATTTCTGTCGTTAATGAAAAAAGATCTTGCGCCTGCTTCATCACATCAAGATTGAACCGCGCCTCTATTTTAAAGAAAGATAAAACCTGATGGAGCAGTTCTCGATGTTGTCCTGTAAGACAGACTACCGCTTCATATTCTGACATGTCATTTACTTGGTTGATCAGAGGGGCAAGTTTAATTGCTTCTGGTCTTGTTCCTAAAATAAATAAAACTCGTTTTGGTATTGTACTCATAGTGTTAAGTTTGTCACACATCCTATTTTGCTGACGGTCTATTCTAGGTTAACATTAGTGTCTTGTCACTAATTTTTTATAAACGTTCCCATCATACACTATGACGTTCCTTGGGAGTACCCCTAAATCATTATTATTCAATTTAGTATTGATGGTTTACACAAATTCTCGTTTAATAAAGTAGTTAACCAGGAGGACAATCAACTATGGCAATATTAGTCACAGGCGGTGCTGGTTTCATAGGCTCTCACCTGTGTGAGTTCTTAGTAAGACATACTGAAGAGACGGTTGTTTGCCTAGATAACTTTGACCCGTTTTATTCATCTTCAATAAAACAGTCTAATCTGGATACCATTCTTGCATCTCCCAAATTTCAATTGGTACCATGTTCACTTCTTGAAAAATCAAACATACAACGTCTGTTCGATACATATCCTTTCCATACGGTCTATCATCTTGCTGGCCGTGCAGGAGTACGTCCTTCTCTTAAAAATCCTGATACATATATCACCAATAATGTGGTAGCCACCGCGACGCTACTTGATTGCATTAAAGATCGTCCTATTAAACTTATCGTTGCATCATCTTCCTCTGTTTATGGGAATTGTACACAAATCCCTTTCTCTGAAAATAATCAAGACTTAACTCAAATATCACCTTATGCTATGTCCAAAAAAGCGATGGAATTACTTTGTCAAACTTAC
Organism: uncultured Candidatus Marinamargulisbacteria bacterium; assembly: GCA_964540745.1. Taxonomy (GTDB): domain Bacteria; phylum Margulisbacteria; class Marinamargulisbacteria; order JABIPA01; family JABIPA01; genus CAZIOF01. The sequence continues at coordinate 119 of CAZIOF010000214.1, read as the reverse complement.
AACGCTCTCTATAATATTCCTATCGCTTGTCTACGCTTTTTCACTGTATATGGTCCAAGACAACGACCCGATATGGCAATTTCATTATTTACACAGAAAATACTGTCAGGACAAGAAAT
>CAZIOF010000213.1:0-26820 GCA_964540745.1 uncultured Candidatus Marinamargulisbacteria bacterium | reverse complement strand
AAGTGGTTCACAACTTGCAAATAACTCCGGATCTAACGGAAAATGATCAAAAACCTGGTCCCCATATCGATACTGAGTACAAACTTTAATTGTTTTCAATCCATCTAAAACATCTAGTTTAGTCAAACAGATATCCGTTATGCCATTAACTCGAACAGCATATCTAAGTCCTACTAAATCTAACCAACCACAACGTCGAGGACGGTTCGTAGTTGTTCCAAATTCAGCACCTTTATCACGCAATCTCTCACCTACATCATCCATCAATTCTGTTGGAAATGGCCCACTACCTACACGTGTAACATAGGCTTTGGTAACACCAATAACACGATCTATCTTCTGAGGGCCTATCCCTACACCTGTACAAGCACCGCCTGAAATAGGGTTAGACGACGTTACATATGGGTAAGTTCCATGATCAACATCCAACATTGTACCCTGAGCCCCTTCAAGAATAACATGCTTATCAGAGTCTATTGCTTCATTAACAAACAAAGATGTATCTATAATATAACGAGATAAAAACTGTCCATACGAATAATAACGATTAATAACTTTCTCAACATCTACATCATCGTTAATTAACGATTGCCAGTCACGAGAGGTTAATAAGGTTCTCATTTTATCTTTAGATAATAAGTCTTGAACCCTTAAGCCATATCGCGCTATTTTATCCGTGTAAGCAGGCCCTATTCCACGGCCAGTTGTGCCAATTTTAGTTCCTTTACGACCCGATTCCTGTTGGGAATCTAAAGATTTATGAAATGGCAATATCACATGAGCAATACTAGAAATCTTAAAATTATCCGGGGAAATACTTATACCACGAGCTTCAAGCCCATTAATTTCTTCAATTAAGTTTTCTGGATCAATAACGACCCCATTTGCAATAACACTACAACAAGAATTATAAAGTATCCCAGAAGGAATATTGTGTAATTTAAACGTTTGGTCACCTACTACGACCGTATGACCTGCATTATTCCCACCCTGATAGCGGACAACTAAATCCACTTTCTCAGCAAGAATATCAGTTATTTTCCCTTTACCTTCATCACCCCACTGAGTCCCAACAATTATTTGAACTGACATATTACTCTCTCATCACAAGCTCTTTACGCTTGCAGTTATATTAACCCTCCTATGCCGTGTTTTACTAATGTGCGATCCCTTAATAATCACAGTGGGTTCCAAAGCTATGCTTTAGATAGAAATAGCTCATCACATAGACACATCTAAATAATATAGCTACTCCCCTTATAGAAAACGTTGGAATCACATTAATAAACGATCACCAACATAGTAGGGAGTAGCCATTATAACAGGGTGTAATTATTAAGGCAATTTGATCCAAAATCTAATAGTAAGTTTTCATCATGTCTGGAATATCGTCTAACGCCCTAACGAGCCCTACTAAGGGCGGTGAATAGTCCATAACTTTCTTGATTGTGAAGCGACTTATCCCCCCTATCGCAACATAAGGGATACTTAACACCCCAGATGCCGCCTTTAAATAGTCAAACCCTATAGCTTGTCGACCTGGTTTCGAAGGCGTCTCCCATATAGGTCCAATACTAACATAGGAAGCTCCTTCTTTTTCAGCTAATTGTCCCTGTTCCAAACTATGTGTTGTGCGGCCTAATAGTTTATGTGGGCCCCATAGCTGTCTTAACTGCTCCACTGAAATATCATCTTGCCCACTATGAAAACCATCCGCATCCAAAAGTAACGCTATATCCAAATAGTCATTCACAATAAAGGGAACTTTATAACGCTTTGCCAAGATTAAGACATCCTTAGCTTTTTGATAATACGCATCCTTAGATGAAGATTTATCACGAAGTTGAACTAAAGAGACCCCCATTTTCATTGCCGCTTCTAACCGATTGGCATCATCAGATATAAAATAAACACCTGGATTTATAGACGGTACATGCAATGGCAAGCAAATCTCTTTTTCAAGAGAATAAACATCATACCGACAATCGTTATACAACGAGTTAGACGTATATTCCTCTAAAACACGTAATCCTTCTGAAACACGCTTAAAATTAGCAGTTAACAAATCTAAAAGCGTTAATCGTTCAACAGGAAGTTCTTTTGCACGCATATCCTTCTCAATATCCCTAATAAATAACAAGGAGGAGCTTTTAAAAGAATGAGAAATACGCTTTCTCAACCCAGATAAACGTTGCGTAACAAGCTTGTCTTGAAGAATGAATCGAGTATATTCTTCTATAACACGCAAACCTTCAGACACACGGTTCAAATTAGCATCGATAACAGCATCTGAAAAAGGAATCATGGTAATCGAGATAGTTGAGATAAAATACCAACAAAAAACATAGACATAACTAAAGACGTTCCACCAAAACTAATGAAAGTTAGCGGCATTCCTGTCACTGGAAAAATTGAAATCGCCACACCTATATTAATAATAGCCTGAAAAACAATTAGCATAGTCAACCCTAAAGCTAGATAAAATAAAAAAATAGAGCGTTGACGCAATGCTACCATAATTCCTCTATAAAAAAACACGCCAAATAACACAACAACAAAAGAAGCGAAGATAAAGCCACCTTCTTCACATATAATTGAAAAAATAAAATCTGAGTAATGCAACGGTAAATAAAGATATATCATTTTACTTTGCCCAATCCCCACACCCAACAATCCCCCTGAACCCACTGTAATAAGAGATTGCGTAATATGATATCCCTTACCATAAGGATCCAAATGAGGAAATAAGAATATTCTTATACGATCAAGTTGATAGGGATTCAATATAATAGTAACAATAAAAAATACCACCCCAACACCCAAAATAGAAACAAGATATTTATAAGATAACCGCCCAAGAAAAAGTATAAAAAAACAAATACTGCTAATTAAAACAATGTTACTCAAATCAGGATGATTAACTAATATTAAAAGCGGTATACTTAGCACAAATAAAAGAGGCAAGATACCTGTCTTAAAGGTATTTAATTGCTCCTTTTTTGAATCTATCGCCAAAGCTAGAAAAACGATTGTAAAAAACTTTGAAACTTCAACAGGTTGAAAATGAAATAGCCCCAAGTCTAACCATCGATTGGCCCCACCAACAGAAATGCCTATGCCCGGTAAAAAGGTTAGCAACAACAACATATTTGATATAAAAAATCCTATAAAAGCATAACGTTTATAATAATTAACCGGAAGAAAAAAACCAAATAAAAAAGTGAAACACCCTAACAAAAGATAAACTAGATGCCGTTTAATAAAAAAGTAACTATCATCATAATTTAAAGAACCGATAACTGGGCTTGTTGAAAAGATCATCAAAACACCAATCAAAATAAGAGTAAACATAGAACAAAATAAAACAGGGTCAATCTTTTTTAACTGAAACACAACTGCACCTGTCTTTTAAATTCTCTCCCCCGATGCTCATAATTATCAAATTGATCAAAACTAGCAAAACCCGGTGAGAACAAAACAACCCCACCCTCACTTAAGCATTGATACGAAGACTGAAGCGCTTCAGAAAGCGTTTCTACCCGACAAAAGGATGTATATCCTATTTCCTTAAAAACGCGCTCTAAGCGTTCACTTACAGCACCAAAGCAGGTAATGCCAGAAACACGGGAAACGATAGACAAAACAAAAGCCTTAAATGAAACACTATCAACAGCTTTCTCCTGGCCACACAAAATAAGTTGTATGTCACGATCTAAAAACGCATCTATCGCTACTTGTGTTGATCGAAAGTTAGTCGATTTTGAATCATTAACAAAAAAATGATCGCCACGAACACACACAGACTCTAAACGATGTTCAGGAACAGAAAAGCTGGATAATTTATCTAAAATATAATCGAAAGAAAATCCTATATGCTCAGCCACTATCATACTACCCAAAGCATTTCTAATATTATGCTGCCCTACTAACGACAAACCGAGAAGACCTGTTCTATATCTCTCATAATCCGAATAAGGCTTGAGCCGACAGTTTGCAGATCTAACTAACGCCTTCACAAGAGGATCCGAATCATCATAAACCAAACACTGCTCCTTATTTTGGTTAATAAAGATACCCGCTTTTTGCCGTGAATAATGAACCATCGTTTTATGGCGATCAAGATGATCTTCCGTAATATTTAAAAGAATCGAAATATCAGGACAAAACCGATCACAATACTCTAACTGATAACTACTTAGCTCCACCACCACCATTTCTTTAGATTTTGCCTGAACCACATATTCAATTAAAGGAATCCCAATATTACCAGCAAACGAACAATCTAAAATATGAGACAGCATCTGGGTTACCGTCGTTTTTCCATTTGTACCAGTGACACCAATAACCTTAACATCAGGATGATATTGTTTTAATAACAACCAAGCAAATTCAATATCTGAAATAATAGGAACACTTGCATAGGGTAATTTGTCTGGAGGAATTCCTGGACTAGTAACAATAACATCAGCAAAATCTAAAGAAACTTCACAACAACCAAAATACGATAAATGACGACGAACCGAAGAGGCCGTTACACCATCACCTAAAATAGCAATGCGTTGATAAATTGGTTTGATCATATAAAAAACCTTAAGCTATATATCCCCAAAAAAAACAAGCCTACCAACCAAAAGCCCAAAACAACGACAGGCTCTCGAATACCTAACAACTCAAAGTGGTGATGTAACGGCGCCATTAAAAACACCCGTTTATTTTTTAATTTGAAAAATGAAACCTGTAGAATAACCGATAATGCCTCTAAAATATAAACCGCCCCTAATGATACTAGTATCCAAGGATCATTTGAAATAATACATAATCCACCCAGTAAAGCCCCTATAGCTAAAGACCCTGTATCACCTAAAAATAAGGCTGCAGGATGTCTATTTACACATAAAAATGACAGCAAGCTTACTAAACAAACCAAAACAAAAAGTGCCATATTCTGTTCAGAAGAATACATAAAAGACCAATAAAAACCTGTTAAGCTAATAAAGGCTAACCCTCCCAATAATCCATCTAAGCCATCTGTCAAATTAGTCGCATTTGAACCACCAACTAGAATAAACCAATACAATAAAAACAAAGGCCATGAAGGAAACCCAAAGAAAAAACCGTAACAAAGAAGACTAATAAAGCCAACAAAAACCTGAAGATAAAATTTTTGTTTCACTGAAAAGCCCTTATTATCGCGTCTAACAAACGAAACAAAATCATCAAATAAACCAATACACCCATAGGACATAACCAAACAAAAGCACCATATAATTTTAGGGTCCAATAAACGCAGCATAGCCATTCCCATCATCAAGGATAGCAATAATCCTACCCCACCAAATGTAGGTGTTTTTAACTTTGTTTGATGTGTTTCGGGGCTCAACTCATAAACATGCTGATAAAATTGAAGTCGGTTAAAAAAGTAAACTAAAACTGGGAATATAAAAAATATCCCCAAAAATAAAAGAAAAAAATTAAGCATAATGTGACTCTAAAAACTGGACCGTTTCTTCCATTTTAAGTGCCCGAGACCCTTTAACCAAAACAACATCACCCTCTTTAATTTCAACAACCAAAAATTGGTGTAGTGCCTTCTTGGAAGTAAAGTGGTAAACCATAATATCCTCAGAGTGTATCGCTTCCGTTAGTTCTCCTATAGTCAAAATAATAGATATATGATTATCAATAGCGTAATCAATAACATCCTGATGAGCCTTCTCTACATATCCCCCTAATTCCAACATATCTCCTAATACTAATATCTTTCGCCTTGTCCAACGACGACTATATTGGAGAAGGTAAAGAACACCTTCAGGATTAGCATTATATGAATCATCAACAAGTGTTAAAGTACCAAGTTCTTTAATTGATAAACGATGCTTCGAAAGAACCGATAATGACAGCCCCTTTCGTATATCACTATCACTCACATTAAAATGTTGCCCTATAAGATAACATGCATTAATCGTCTGTTCAGGTATGGTATCACCTTGATAAGGAAAGACCTTATATCCAACCCGTTTAGCAGAACAATAGATTTGCTCATAAAAAGGAGAATTATAATTTATAAACGCAACACGCTCATACCTTTCCCAATTTAAAGGTGAACGAAAGATTTCTAACTTTGACTTAGCTAAATCACGTTGGTTCTTGAAAAACTCAACATGAGCAAGCCCAACACCTGTAAAAACGACATGTGAAGGACGTACAAGTCTTGCTAAATAGCTCAAATCCCCCTTCTTTCTCATCCCCATTTCAACTAAAAGAATATCTGTTTTAAAATCAGCGCTTAATAACGTTAAGGAGACCCCTATTTCATTATTATTATTTTCTTCAGTTTTAATTACCTGATAGGTACAGGACAATATACTATAGAGCATATCTTTTATTGTTGTTTTTCCTGAAGAACCGACAATAGCAACAACTGGACAGGTTAGTTTTTTTCGATAAGAAGCCGCATATGTCTCAAGATTCACATCAAGTAAATGGCCACCTTTTTCCAAAGCTTCCGCTATAAACTGTCGTCCATCAAAACGCACTCCCTTTACCGGGATAAAATAGTCCCCCGGTTTAATTGTCCGTGAATCAATAGAAACCTTCATAGGTAATCCTTAATCGCCTTGCTAGCAACATCCTTATCATTAAATGGAATCGAGCCTTCAGCTAAAATCTGATAGGCCTCATGCCCCTTTCCCGCTATCATAACAACATCCATAGGTTTAGCCATAGAAATAAGTCGGTAAATAGCCTGTCTACGATCGTGTATCACATCATATGGTGTTTCAATTAAGTTCAAACCCGATTTAATATCACCAATAATTTGCTCTGGATCTTCAGTTCTAGGATTATCCTGAGTAACAATAATAGAGTCCGAATAGCGCGTAGCAATTTGTCCCATCTGAGAGCGCTTTCCTCTATCTCGGCATCCACCACAGCCAAATAGAGTCAATAAACGCCCATGGCGATCATGGGCAATTTTTTTAGCTTCAAGCAGGACATTATCTAAACTATCTGGCGTATGAGCATAGTCAACAATAACCGTATATGGCTGACCCATTTGAATCGTCTCAAATCGTCCCGGCGGTGGCTGACACCGCAATAGACACTCTCTCACTTGATTTGAATCAAACCCCAACGTCGTTAATATCGCCAAAGACGCTTTTAAATTTTCCTGATTAAAAGTCCCAATCAAAGAAGGGTGTCGAAAAGAATTCAACTCATTAAAATCCTTTGGATAAACAGACGCCCCCCCGTAATCACGCATAAACATTAGTTTAGTATGACTATATGACTCAAAATCACCATGGTAATCAAGATGATCTTGAGTAATATTAGTTAACAACTTAACATCAAAATCAATATTTGAAACTCGTTCTTGAGCAATCCCATGAGATGAAACCTCCATCACAAAATGGGTTCCACCGTTGGTAACATGTGTTGCCATTAATGACTGAATATCCAGTGATTCAGGGGTCGTCAAAGATGACGATAAAGTCCCTAAAACCGCAGGCTTACACCCTAGCTCTTGTAAACACTGAGCAACAAAAGAAGCTACCGACGTTTTACCATTAGTCCCCGTAACACCAATCACACAAAGCTTCTTTGAAGGTGCTCCATACACATAATCAGCAAAACCAGATAGTTGTGCCCTATTCATCACCATATAGGCTTTGGCGCCCCGAGAAACGGCGTCATAAATATACCCCTCCCCCTTAGGTAAACAAATATAAATATCTCCTGATAGGATCTTACGTGAATCTATTCTGTACATGTCGTTTGAAATTATAACAGCAAATATGCTACACTTCTAATGATTACCTAAGTAGAAAAGTACCATAAAATCATGGCTATCAATAGTTGTCATGGAAGTTCGTATTCATAGCAATAATAAAACTAGACTGTTATTAAAAATCAAGTGAACAGAAATTTTAGCATTTTAGTTGAGGGTTTTTATTGTATCTCAACAAAGAAGTATTAGTACTAAAATATAAAGAATCTCCATCAAAAGGACTGAGGGAAAAGATCGTTCAGCACTATACCCCTCTGATAGAGTATATTGCCCGTAAATTAGCGTTTAACCGACACGACTTAGACGACCTTTTCCAAGTTGGAACTATCGGATTATTACGTGCGTTAGAACGTTATTCCCCTGAAAAAGAAACAGATTTTACAACCTTTGCTACTCCAAATGTCATCGGTGAAATCAAGCACTATTTTAGAGATAAAAGCAAGCTTGTCAAAGTACCAAGAAAACTACAAGAAAGTTATTCAAAAATAAAACAATTTATACGTGAAAAACAAAAAACAGGCAAAGCCCCAACAATAAAAGAAATAGCAATAGCCTTAGAATGTAGTGAGGAGAAAGTTTTAGAGTCCATGGAAGCTGGCCAAAGTACATCTGTTTTATCTTTAGACGCCCCCTCTAATTACACCCAAGGAAATAGAACATCGCCTATAGGTTCATCGCTTTTAGATACTATCGGTGTTTCAGGAAAAGAGGAGCATCTCTTAAATAAAGAAATTATTGAGCAGGCCGTTTCAAAATTAAATGCCCGAGAAAAGAAAATTATTTTTTTAAGATTCTACTCAGGATTGTCACAAACAGAAATTGCTAAGCAACTGGATCTTTCCCAAATGCATATATCACGACTTCTTGTATCAGCAATAAAAAACTTAAAGAAAGTTATCGAAACCCCCTAAAATGTCATCCCTTAAAACACGGCACTACTCATCAGATGAACTATACAAAGCACTTCCTCATAAATATGAAAATGTTCTAATTGATCAGCTAATTTCTTACGCGCCTGAAGAAATACGTGGTGAATTAGAATTAACAATTACACAAAAAGATAGATTAAATAGACAGCTTTTTTTCAAAAATAAATCACAATCAGAAACCGTTTGTTTGTCCACGGTTTTAATGGAAATCTTAGCTTTAGGGTGTATTATTACAAGTAATAAATTAACAACAACTAACCTGGCTTTATTTGCAGGTATAAGCAATTTTAAAAAGTATCAGGACTTCAGGCTCAACGAAACGATCAGAGGCAATATCACTGGTAAAAGATTTAAAAAAGGGTTCATGACTGCAGATGGTAACTTAGTATCAACGGACAATATAAAAATTGCAGAAGGTGAATTAAAAGCCTTTTTCATTGAAAAAAATAATGACAAAGAAAGTACCCCAAAATTAACAACCACTCTTGAAGAGAATAGCCACTATATACTCCCTAAATCAAACACCTTAAAAAATCCATCTATGTACTTCATTGATGCACTAAATCACTTAAATAGTGAAACACAACAAGCGCAAGGAACCTACTACTTCCCTAAAGAACACCCCCTTATCAAGGGTCACTTTCCTGATAGCCCTTTACTAATGGGCGTTCTACAATGGTTAGCAGTTGAAGACCTCGCCCATGTTATTGCATTAAAGTTGCATCACGATCAACAAGTGGAAGGTAAGTTTATACTAACAGGGGATGCAGAAATATTTAACAAGGACCACGTTATTACAACTGAGATAAAGGGGTTTACAGCCATAAGTTACATCAACCATCCAGAATACAATAATCAAGGCGATCTAATCGCAACAAATAAAGTTATCTTTAGACAAAAAGTATCTCCAGGGGAGCACTTAGTTATAAAAGTAACTAACTTAAACATTCAACAATGATCATACTAGGAATTGATCCTGGTTTGGCAACAACCGGTTACGGACTAATAAAACAAGACGGCTCTAAAATTAATCACATAGAAAGCGGTGTTATTTCAACACCACCCCATACCCCGTTAACACAACGATTAAAAATCATATCTAAAACACTAACCACCATAATCACACTATTTAGTCCTAAAGTCGTCGCTGTAGAAGAGTTGTTTTTTAACAATAATGCAAAAACAGCAATGTTAGTGGGACAAGCTAGAGGCGTTATCTTATTAACAGCAGCCAACTTTGAACTTGATATTGTCGATTACACGCCTATGCAAATTAAGTCTGGAATATGTGGGTATGGAAAAGCTGAAAAAATGCAGTTGCAATACATGGTCAAAAAACTTTTACGCCTTTCCAGTGTCCCAAAACCTGACGATGCTGCTGATGCACTAGCTGTTGCTATTTGTCATAGCCATAGCCATAAGTTAAAATCCTACACATGATACATTATATAAAAGGATCGTTAGTAGAAAAGCAGCAAGACTTCATTATCCTGGAATCTCAAAACATAGGATACCAAATCTTTATGCCTGAAAGTTTAATTACAACACTACCAGAAACAGGGAATGAATTAAAAATAACGACTTATCAACATATCAGAGAAGATCAAAATATACTTTTTGGTTTCCTAACAGCGGAAGAAAGATATTTTTTCTGCCAACTTATTTCTGTTTCAGGAGTAGGCCCTAAATTAGGATTAAAACTTCTATCAACAATCCCCCCTCTAGATGTCGTTAATGCATTATTACAAAACGATATAAAAGCACTAACAATAGCTCCTGGAGTCGGAAAAAAGTTAGCGGAACGTTTAATCATTGAACTAAAAGACAAAGTCTCAACCTTATTTCCAAATACGCAAACCACACAAAAAGCAACTCAACCAACGGTAACAGTACAAATAGAAGAGGATCTAATGTTAGCCTTAAAAACATTAGGTTATAATCAAGTAGAGATAAAAAAAGCACTATCTAAATCACATAAGCATCTTAACGCTAATACAACCCTAGAAGAAGGCGTAAAGGTACTATTAAGATGCCTATAATTTCTGACTATACAAATTTTGACTATCAAACTGATTTTTGGGGCGATGGTTCACGAATATATGAAGATACTTGTGAAAAAAGAAGTATAGAAAAACTATTATCAACCATACCAAAACAAGAAACACTGCTTGATGCTGGTAGCGGTTTTGGCCGACTCTTTCCTGCATACGAAAAACATGCTAGTAACTTTATATTACTTGATTACGCAAAACACCTACTTGCCGAAGCAAAAAAGAATATAAAAACAGAAAAACAAATTCAATTTATACAAGGAAGTTTCTATAAAATTCCGTTAGAAAAACAATCTATAACAAGCGTGATATCCATTAGAACATTACACCATATAAACGAACCAAAACTCTTTTTTAAGGAAGTTTTTAACGTATTAAAACCTGGGGGATACTTTATTTTTGAAATACCAAACAAACGCCACATCAAAAATATTTTAAAGTTTATCACTGGAAACCTTTCAGAAAACCCTTTTTCACTCCCCCCCCTAAAATACAATGACACGTTCATCAATTATCATCCTAAACACATAACTATACTTTTACAAAAACAGGGCTTTACAATAAAAAAAAGTATCAACACATCTTTTTTTAGGTTACCTTTATTAAAAAAATACATCCCTGTAAAAATACTATGTTACCTTGATAATATTGCACAAAAATACCTATCACGATTTAATCTGATGCCTAGTATATTCATACTCGCAAAAAAACACGACAATCTCTAATAGTGACAAGATAAAACCAAATCAAAATAAGTCGATAGACACAGGCCCCATTTTTGCTAAACATTTATTGATAAACCACCCAATAAATGCTAGCTTATTAGGCAGGTTCTCAACACACAAAAAGATAAAAGACAATTTGTGGATAACCCTGTGGATAAAAAATGAAGAACTTCTCTTTTATGCTCAATTTAATAAAAATCAAAAGCAAAGTATAAGTATAAAAGAACAGACCTATTCAAGCTCATTTAAAGTAAAATTAAGTTTGTGGATAACATGTGAATAAAGGAAAATTAATGGAAGAGCTTATCACTAAAATAAATACGTGTTTAAAATCAGATTTAACAGGACCTGGGTATCAAACATTCTTATCGTCATTCACACCTATCTCCTTTGAAAATCAAATCTTAAGTATCGAAGTCCCAAACGAATTTTCTAAAGGATGGCTAAAAGAAAAGTGTGAGCCTCTATTACGAATAAACCTACAGGAAACGCCTTATAGCAATATCGTTATTAGATACACCGTCTCAAAACAAAAACAGCCCCCTCATGATAACCAACAATTAAGCTTGCTCAAAAAAGAAGAAAAGAAAGAGAATGTAATACCTATAGAGTTTAACAAGAATTATAGTTTCGATAACTTTATTGTAGGTCCTTACAATCGTTTTGCATATGCAGCATCAGAAGCTGTAGCAAAAGTCCCTGTTAAAGCATATAATCCTTTATTTATTTACGGCTCTGTTGGATTAGGAAAAACCCATTTATTACATGCTATCGCCTTAAAAATACTAAAGGACCATAAACATTACACAGTTAAAATGGTCTCCTCAGAAAAATTCACAAATGACCTTATCAACGCCATTAAAGATAAACGAACATCCTCTTTCAGAGAAAAATATCGAAAAGTGGATATACTTATAATCGATGATATTCAGTTTTTAGCTGGCAAAGAACAAACCCAAGTAGAATTCTTTCATACATTTAATGAATTATACGCTAATAACAAACAAATTATATTAACATCAGACAGGCCACCAAAAGAAATCCCCACATTAGAAGATCGTCTAAGAACACGGTTTGAATGGGGATTATCAGCAGATATACAACCACCTGAATTTGAAACACGAATCGCTATCCTAAGAAAGAAAATGGAACTAAACCAATTTCAAATTTCAGACGATATTCTACATTTCATAGCAACTCAATTGCCTAGTAATATCAGAGAAATGGAAGGTGCTCTAAATCGTATAGTAGCTTATGCCTCGCTATTACAAACAGATATCACGCTCTCTATCGCCAGCAATGTTATAAAAGATATGATAGGAATCAAACAAGAAAAACCATTAACATCTTCACTTATAAAGCGAAAAGCATCCGAATACTTTAATATCAGCACAACAGAATTAGATTCAAAAACACGAACTAAAGAAGTAGCATACGCACGACAAATAGCCATGTATCTAGTAAGAGAATTAACCAATATTTCGTTACCCAAAATAGGTGAAACTTTTGGTAATCGTGATCATACTACAGTAATGCATGCATGTGATAAAATTAAAGGATTACTAAAAACAGATAGCAATACACAAAGTATAATTAATATCCTAATCGCCAATATAAAGAACGATGAATAACCTAGGGATAGCTTGTGGATAATTGGGGAAAATAAAATGGTATTAAAAACTACTAACAAGTTATCCATAAACAAAAAAGAAGGGTATTCGCTGTATATAACGTATTTTTGAGTCTTATTAACATATCAACAGATCCCTACTAATACGATATATTTAATATATATATATATTAATATCTTAATAGTAAAGAAGTGGGGATAACAGTCTATTTAGGAGGAATAATATGAAGTTCAAATGTAAAGGAAATGATTTACTAAAAGGTTTAAATATAGCTGAAAAAGCAATACCCAATCGATCATCTCTACCTGTTTTAGAAAATGTGTATTTAGATGTAAGCAAAAATCAATTAACGTTACTAGGAAATGATCTTGAAATAGGAATTAAGCATAGTATGCCTATCCAAAATCAAGAAATGGAAGGCAAACTTTTATTAAAATCGAAAACCTTATCAAACATTTTATCAAAATTAGCTAATGAAGAAATAACTGTAGAAGCAGATGACAAGAATCACGTTAAAATAGGGACAGAAAAAGTAGAATTCGATTTATTGGGTCAAGAAGCTGAAAGTTACCCAACATTTCCAACTCTAGAACAAGGGAACCAATTTTCAGTAACATGTCAGGAATTAAAAGAGCTCATTAAACATACACTATATGCAGTATCTTTTGATGAAACAAAACAATTTTTAAATGGTATTTTATTTCGTGTTGAAGATAAATCACTAAGTTTTATAGCTACAGATGGTTATAGATTGGCTATAAAGAAATTAATGATTAACCAGTCGATAAAGGACTGTAATGTAATTGTCCCATATAAAGCAATGAATGAACTGAATAAGATATTACAACAAAAAAAACCAGAAGATACTGTTCAAGTTAATCTATCAGAAAATCAAGTAGGCTTTGTCATGTCTGACATACTTATTTTAACGAGAATCATTCAAGGGCAATTTCCTGATTATAAACAAGTTCTTCCTAAAGAAACAAATAATCAGTATACGATTGATAGACGTTCTTTTTCAGATGCTTTAGAAAGAGGTAATGTGATTGCTTCGGAATCCAATAATGTTGTTAGATTAGGTTTTGATGATAGTCATTTAATGTTAAAAGCAAATGCCATTAGCTTAGGTGATTTTCAAGAAAGTATTGATGTTGCTCGAACAACGGGCAGCGGGAGTTCTAATATCGCTTTTAATGTTAAGCTTTTATTGGATGTTGTAAAAATTGTTGAACAGTCAGATCTTGTTATACGGTTTAATGATGAATTAAGTCCCTGTGTTATTCAAACAAATGAGTCTGATTCCTTTTATTACATCATAATGCCTATCAGAACAAATGAATTTCAAAATCAAACCGAGGAAGAAACTGTTTCACAGGCTGTTTAGCGAATGAATGTTATCTAAGTTTTGGGTCAAAAACTTTAGGAATCTGCATGAGGTTTTACTTGAATTAGAGGCTTGTAAATCTATGATTATTACAGGCGAAAACAATCAAGGAAAAACCAGTTTATTGGAAGCCATATATCTGTGTAATAACGGTAGGTCTCCCATAGAAAGAGATTTTCAAACCATTATTTCATTTAATTCTGAAAATTCGCTATTGGGTACCGAGTCCATAATCGGTAATCAAAAGAAAAAAGTTTATTTGAAGATTAATCAAGATGGTACAAAATCTGTAACTATTGATCAAAAAGTATACACAACTTTTCAGCGTAAACACCTATTAAGAACAATGTTCATGTCTGCCGATTGCTTGAGACTTTTTCATGAATCACCTGATAAGCGTCGAGCTGAATGGGATAATTTTTGTACAGACTTTTTTGATGATTATAAATCATTATTAGATCGTTATTTTAGACTTATTAAACAAAAAAATCGTGCATTAAAGGAAGGGGCTGATATTAAAGAGATTATGATATTTAATGAACAATTAGTACCTTTATCTAGCGCGATAGTTTGTTATAGAGTTAAAAGCCTTCAGATTATCGAAAAACAGTTAACATTTTTTGTATCAAAACTTGACATCGGGAAGCCTTGCAATATTGTATCTGTATTTAAGGGGTTTTCTAATTATAACTTTAGTGATTTAGAGGACTATTCTAAGCGGTTAACTCTTTTATTGAATAGTTATATTGATAAAGAAAAAGCTATTGGTTTTAGTTTAATAGGTCCTCATCGAGATGATTTTTATTTAATATGTTCTGATAAATGTGTCCATCGTTTTTTTTCTAGGGGGATAAATCGTATAATAGCGTTTATGTTTTTGCTATCACATATGATACTTATAAATAAACAACATAAGTCATCTCCAGTTTTATTGTTAGATGATACATTTGCTGAAATTCACCATCACTATAAAAATGTATTGCTTAGTTTAATTCCTCATGATATTCAATTTTTCTATACTTCAGTAGATGAGCATGATCACCATTTATTCGGTTTTGATAAAGCTTATTATATGAATAATGGAAAATTGGAAAAGATTGAGAGTATATAAATGGAATCTTTGGCCAAGATATTGAACAAAAAAAAGAGTTATCAAAAATTACTTCAAACGGTAACACTTCAATCTTTAATTAAAAAAAACTGGTCTTATATTTTTGGTAAATGCTCAGAAGATATTCAATTTAATAGTATTAATGGACAGACGCTAATTGTCGACAGTTGTAATTATATATGGGTTTCGGAGATATCTCATTTTAAAACGATGATTATTAGTCGAGTCAACAAGCTAGCATCTCAAGCCAACATTAAATATATCAAGGTCTTATACCTCCCAAGAAGTAAGTTTTCAATAGAAACCAAGGGCGACGATAAGGAGGTTCCTAATATGGGGCTAGAGGAGAAGATTAAGGCTAATATCCAAACGAAAATTAATATGGGAATGGAAAAGTGTATAGAATGTCAGAGTGTTTATACTAAAGAATCAAGATGTGTTTTTTGTCGTACTTCTATTGAATTATAAGTATAGCAATATATACTAGCACCATGTTAAGATACACAGACGTTATTAACTGAGAAGTGGAGGTCGTACCATTATGGGTAGTTTAATTAAAAAGCGACGAAAAAAAATGCGCAAGCATAAGTATAAAAAGTATGGTAAACGGATGAAGAAATAAGACATTGTGAGACCCCCTGCTGTTTCAGGACGTTTTTATCCTAGTAATAGTCAGCAATTAAATACTAATCTAACATCCTTTTTCAACCAGAATAAGCCATCTAATTATAATAAATCTATAACCGGTATTATTGTGCCACATGCCGGTTATCACTATTCAGGAAAATTAGTGGCAAATGCCTTGTCCTGTATATCTATACCCAAACCTATAACCTATGTGATTATAGGACCTAGTCATTATCATTCATTTTCAGATATATCTATCTATCAGGGTTCTGGTTATCAGACACCTCTAGGTAATATTCCCATAAATACTGAATTACGCGCTAAGATGCAAGATTATTATTCCAAAACTATCTACGTAAAAGATGTACATGAGTATGAACACAGTATAGAGGTTGTTCTACCTTTTCTACAGTTTTTACATAAAGATGTACCTTTAGATATTCTACCCATAGTAACGGGTAGAGTGACGCAGAAATCTATTCATGAATTAGTAACAATATTACAATCATTTAAATCGGATAATATACTCTTTATAGCCTCTAGCGATATGTCTCATTTTTATAGTGATGAAGATGCAAATAAAATCGACCTATACACAAAGAGGTTGATTGAATCGAAAGATTGGGATCTTTTATTTAGTGAGAATCAGAGGGGGAGAAGTGAATTGTGTGGGTTATTTGCTGTTATGGTCATTGGGTGTTTATTATCGAGTCATTCAGTATCTATTTTAGATTATTATAATTCAGGGTCTGTAACAGGTGATTTACAACGTGTTGTGGGATATTGTTCAGGTGTATTTTGGGAATGATGATTTCGGATAAGAATGGTTATGATTTAATAAGGTTGAGTCGTTTGTCGATCCTATCATTCTTTGCTGAATCAAAAATAGAGTTTGATATGTCCTATAAAGATTTGTTTCACGTGAAACAGGGTGTTTTTGTAACATTGTATAAACAAGGGCGATTACGTGGATGTGTTGGCCAGATTTATCCATTAGAAACGTTAGACCTATTAGTTCAAAAATTGGCTATCAGTAGTGCTTTTAAAGACCCTCGGTTTAAACCTCTTTCTATTGATGAGGTTGAGCATATTAAAATAGAGATCTCTATTTTAAGTACCCCGGTATTGTTACATGATATTTCTATGATTACATTGGGTAGTCATGGCCTTGTTTTGGTGCATAAAGAAGGGAAGGCTATTTTTTTGCCACAGGTACCTATAGAGTGTAACTGGTCACTAGATGAATTTTTAATCCAATTGAGTTTAAAAGCTGGCTTAAGTGAGGATGGTTGGTTATCTAGTGAGTTGTATTATTTTTCGACACAGGTATTTTCAGAGTCTTGATGGTTTCGGATGGGTAGGGACGAAGTTTGTAAGAGGTTATGTTTAAGTAATTTTGGATATGATTGTTAAATGACACTTTGCAACCTGAAATGTAAAATGTGATGTTATTTCTTTGTGAGTCCTGAGATTCATTTTGGGGGGAGGGTAATGTATTTATTAATTCAATAGCTGGGTTTATTATAATCGACTGTGGAAATATGTTTTGGATATAATTTTCCCACAAAGGGTAGTGTGTGCAGCCTAGAACAATATAATCAGGCTTAAAAGAGATTGTTTTATTTAATGATAATAACTCTTTTTTTATGAGATATGGGGAGATGTTTTTTTCAATAAGGGGGACCCAAGTTGGGCAAGCTAATTCAAGGATATTTGACTGTTTAGAAATCTTATTGATTTCTTTTGAATATAATTTTGTTTTGATTGTTTGTGGTGTACCTAATACCAAAATAGATGATTCTTTAAGATTTTTGAAGTATAGTGCTGTAGGTGGGATTAGGCTATGAGTAGGATATGGAAGGGCTTTTTGTATATGGTTATAAAAGAGAGCGCAGGATGTATTACATGCAATGATTAGACGGTTAGGGTTGAAGTTATTTAAGAATGATATGATTTCATTATTGATCTTGAGTAGTTCAGAAACATTGCGCGTGCCATAGGGCGCCCTTGCACTATCACCCACGTATATAAAATCTGTATTTGAATAGATTTTTATAAGAGGTTTTAGTAGTGTTAGGCCACCTACTCCAGAATCATATAGAACGATAGTATTCCTCATAGCTCAACAGTGTAAATTGTATAGGTTATTTTGTGAACTCTTATTGGTTAGATTTTATTTTAATAATAGATAAATTTGTAATAGTAGCGTATTAAATTATAGTTTCACGTGAAACTATTGTTACCTCTTATGTACTTAAATCATTTAATTTTGAGTACAAGGGGGTTATTTATAGTAGTTGTATATACCACGGTATAACGCGTTTGCAATCTGTTGACGGAAAGCCGGTTGTTTTAATTTTTTTAATTCTTGAGAGTTTGTTATAAATAATGGCTCTACAAGCGCGGAAGGCATTTTTGAATGTTTTAAGACGTAAAGGGGTGAGCGTTTTATGCCTCTATTATCTAATTTTAATGCCAATACAAGCTCTTTTTGTAATAGTTTAGCTAAACGCTTATCCTTATATTTATAATAATAGGTTTCTGTCCCCTTTGTTTTTTCACTCATAAAGTAATTAAAGTGAATGCTGATAAAGAGGTTGGAACCATTTCGATTTGCAGTATTAACACGTTTCTGAAGACTTGGGTTACTGTCTGAGGAACGAACCATAATGACATGCGCACCTTGTTTTTCTAGTAATAGCTTTAGGCGTTTTGAGACATCTAGTGTAAACTTCTTTTCATAATCATTATGTTTTGATATTGCACCAGGATCACGTCCGCCATGGCCAGGGTCGATACAAATAATTTTATTTTTTAGGGTGCTCTTCCTTTTGGTTATAGGAACAGTTTTTAGTTGTTTAGATGGCACTAATGTTATTTTTAATCCTTTTGACGATACTTTAGATGTATATGTTAGCCCAGTATCAGTTAAGTCAAAGACAATTCTAGATGTTAAAGGCGATAGTTTGTATTGTGACGCTCTTATTTTTGAAAATAGGGTATTCTTTTTTGGAAATGTTACGGCGGGTAAATGTGATATATGGTCTTGTATATCTAGAATTAATTTCTTTTTATCTTTTGATCGGGTTATTGTATGATGTATTTTGGATGTAGACTCAATATTAATAATGGTTTTGTGCCGTTTTGGTATTACTTTTAATTGTTTTAACACGGGGTGAAATGTGACTTTAGCGCCCATTTTAAGCGACTCAATTTTTGGGTAGGGCAAATCTTTTGAGTAGAAGTTTAATTGAGTATCTAAGGGGGATATTTGTTTTAAATATAGTGAGGAGTCGTGAGTGCCTAATGATGGGGTTTTTAACATGTTTTTAGTGTTTTCAAATATAATGGCATAGCCTTTTGACCAGAATGTTTTCTTAATAATTGTAGAATCAATAGGTGTATTAGCTTCCACAAATATAGTAGGGGTGTCGGATATTTTATCGAGGTATAACCCATTTATATTATTTAATAATGTAATTGTGCGTGTTTTGCTATTCCAGTCAATGGAGTAATCTAAGAGTGTTATAAAGGCAATAAAGGGAAGATATAATTGATCATGTTTATTAAGAACGGTATACCCTAAGGATACCGTTCTTTCCTTAGTATCCGTTATTATTTTCACGTGCTTTGAATAAGGTGATATTAAATAGTTCTTATTTGCTTTAGATATGCTAATAGATGCCTTTGTCTGTTTAACGCTGTAACCGCTTTTTTTAAGTAAAGGTAATAAATCAACATAAAGAATATCTTTATGGTAGAGGTATAGGTTTTCAAGGTTAATAAATTGCTCGCCTATTATTAAATAATAGGTACGATCCTTATCAAAGTAAGGAAGTGTATTTTGATCAAACTCTTTGTTTATCAATGTCGTCTTTGCGTATGTTTCACGTGAAACATACGAAGAGGGGGGGCGGTTAAATGATCCGATAGGTTTATTTAGTAAAATTAAAGATTCTTGGTTTAATGTAGGAATAATCCCCAAAAAATGACCAAGTTCTTTTAATGGAATATACGGATGATTTAGATAATCAAAAGGTAAGGGGTAGATCAAATGTTTTGAATGATTAAACCATAATTCAGAGGAGTGAATACCTAGAGTAATCGTATTTTTTTTAAAGTTTAATGAATAGGCATTATCTTTTCGATGAAAATACACTTTAGATTTAAGAGACGTTGCTAATTCTAATAAAGGAAAATAGAGCGTATCGTTATGTCTAATTAAAGGGTGATCAAGTGAGTGCGGCTTGTTTTGATAAATATAAGAGTTTATTTTTGGTAAAACTTCGAGTCGTTCAGATGCACAATATAGTGTTGTTGAGTTAAAGAAAAAAAAGTTGGTATAACACAGTATTAAAATAACCTTGACCCAGGGCATTAATCGTTGTGTAAACATATTATAAAAGGTGTTACAGTATGTTTTTAATATCATATAAGTAATATATTGAGTGTATAGATGTCTATCTACTAATTGCTAGGGACCTTTCTTATGAAGTAACTATACAACTCTATGTTCTTTTTATAAAGTCAAGGGAACATAATATACTCACTATACTCGGGAGGACGAAATGTTAACCTTAAATATACTAGCTGAAAAGTTTATTGGAACGGCCAATGGTGTCTATACCGCCTTTATTCAAGCCGAAGAACAATTAAAAAAACGAAAGGATATTTCTCTTTCTGTTAATCAGCGTGGGTATAATTATAACGTTATTCATTCACATACAATAGGATTGGAATATATATGGAAATCATTCTTTTGTCGTAATAAATTACTTGTTTCAGCCCATGTTGTGCCTGATTCTTTTATTGGAAGTTTAGTGTTTAGTAAACTTTGGAAGCCGTTAGCCAAACAGTATTTAAAGCTTGTTTATAATCGCGCAAAGATTATTATAGCTGTGTCACCAGTTGTAAAAGAAGAATTAATCAAAATAGGGGTTAATTCTCAGATAGAAGTCCTATGCAATAGTGTTAATAGAGATAAATTCAAAGAAAATACGAAGTTCCGACAAACCTTTCGTGAAAAATGGAATATTAAAGAAGATGATGTTGTTGCCGTTTGTGTGGGACAAATACAACCAAGAAAAGGCGTTGCTGATTTTATTGGTGTTGCTGAAAAATGTCCAGATATTAAATTTGTATGGGTAGGCGGGCGTCCTTATGGCCGTTTAACTGCGGACTATGACCGTTTAACAAAAGTTGTTGAAAATGCACCACCCAACGTTATTTTTACAGGAAGTGTCGATTTTGAAGACATGCCTGGATTTTATGCAATGTCTGATGTCTATTTCTTTCCGTCTTTTCAAGAGAACTTTGCTTATGCCACAGTTGAGGCAAGTTCAGTTAGATTACCATTATTATTACGAGATAATCCAGAATATGTAGATACGTTACATGGCCATTATTTAACAGGGACGGATATAGATAGCTTTAGTCTTGAATTAAATAAATTAGCTAAAGATAAAGAATACTTTGAAAAATGGCGTTCAGAATCAAATAAATTAGCGGAGCGATATTCTATCGAAAGTTACATAGAGCAACTTGTTTCGATCTATGCAGATGTACATAAAGGGAATACATAAAGACAAGAGCCATCTAAATGAAGAAAAAAATTGCATTAGATGTTGTTCTAAATAGGGTCCCTCTCTATTTTGATACCTGGCTTATAGTTATTATTAATGATTATCTCGAAAATAATGTGTCAGAAGAGCGAAGAGGGGTGTAGTATAACGCCCTTCAAACGATTGTAAGGGAAAACTGGTCAGTCCCTTATGTTAGTAATAATAAGGAACGTTTTCTACAAGAGTTATGTAGGATTCTTTTTGATAAACAGGCCATGATGCTTTTATTTGTCCTATAACTCAAGAACGTGAATCAGTTCAATACTTTTTACAAAAAAAGAATCGAGAACATTACACCTTTTTAGTGAGTAAAGCAGATAGGGTTCATTTTGATTTATTTCAAAAGACATCCCTATGTAGTTTGTTATCTAGAAGCAATAAACACCCACTTTATGATAATAAAGTGGAGCCAGACCAGTGTTTTGTTGAGGGGGGATTTTTAAATCCATTTTTATTAGAGGCTATGCTAATAAAGAGAAGGGGGATGAGTCAATTATTAGTGTCAAGTGAAAGAGAGCTTTGTGGTAATTCGGAGAATAGTCTAGATGGTAGCGAACGATCTATGTCCCCTTATTTCATAAGACATGTAAGAGGAGCTTTATTGATCAAAAGACCCTTTTTTTATAGTTAATGTATATAATTGTCTAATTAGCTTGAGTGGCATTTTGAAAGAGTTTAGGGATACGATCACTTAATGCATCAACAAAAGGTTTTTTAGGATAGCGTTTTCCTGAGGTTAAATATAGCGATGTGGCTTGAGCACAAATAGAGGGAATAAAGAAGGATTGGTTAAGATTAATACCCACACCGACAATCAGGTAGTCCGGTAGTAGTTCGCCATTAGTAAGACTTGTTTCCAATAAAATACCTGCAACCTTTTTATGACCAATTAATAAATCGTTTGGCCATTCTAGTTCAATATGAATTTGAGTGATGGTTTTTATGATGGTGGCAACGTCAGATCCAATAGACAAATGGTAATCAGTTACTTTATCAAACGAAAAAGAGAAGGGTTTAAAGCAAAGGCTGTAATATAAGCCATCGGTTGAATCTGAAACCCAGGAATGACCATGACGCCCTTTACCAGCTGTTTGGGTATTTGCTGTAACAATAAACCCCTTATCAAGCAGGGCCAGATTTTTTTCCTGTTTGGCAAGGCGCTTTGCTTCTTCGTTAGTAGAGTCAACTGTTTCTATATGAAAATGAGGCAATGATAGTTTAGAATGAGCCATAGGTTGTGAAGAGTATAGTAAGAATCTTAGTCCTCTTCGTCAAGAATAATTGTGACATTATAGGTTGAGTTGAAAGGCCTTAACAATCCGTCTACAATAATGACATATTTTAGCAATAAGGTAACTAATCATAAATAACAATAGTTAGGAGATAACAAGATGATAAAAACAGCCGAGCCGTTAATAACGATTAACTGTCCAAATCTAACACATTTTAAAGAAGGAAAAGTGAGACAATTATATGATTTGGGTGAGCATTTATTATTAGTTGCCACAGATAGAGTATCAGCATTTGATTTTATTTTACCAGATGGCGTTCCCTCAAAAGGTGCTGTATTAACAAACATATCCGAGCATTGGTTTTCCTACTTTAAGAACGATATTAATCACCACCTTGTTTCAACGAACGTGAATGACTTTCCTAGTGAGACAAAACCTTATCAGGATCAATTAGAAGGGCGTACGATGCTTGTTAAGAAGACCGAACTCATTGAATTTGAGTGTGTGGTAAGGGGGTATATTGTAGGGTCTGGTTGGAAAGACTATCAGAGAACCGGTCAAATTTGTGGTATAGATCTCCCTTCTGGACTTCAATTGGCAGATCCATTACCTGAACCCATATTTACGCCAGCAACAAAGGCAACTGATGGGCATGATATGAATGTTTCATTTGATACAATGAGAGACAGTATAGGTACTGAGTTAGCAAACCAGTTACGTGAAAAGAGTTTGATGATTTATCAAAGAGCACGTGATTATGCTGATACAAAAGGGATTATTCTAGCGGACACAAAGTTTGAATTTGGTCTCCTTAATAACGAGATTATTTTAATAGATGAAGTATTAACACCAGATTCATCACGCTTTTGGCCTAAAGAAGATTATAGGCCCGGTATATCGCCACCTAGTTTTGATAAACAGATTATAAGAGATCATCTTGAAAATAGTGGGTGGGATAAAAAAACACCTGTTCCACATTTACCAGAAGAGGTAATTGCCAGAGCAACCCAGCGCTATTTAGAGGTACAAGAACGATTATGGGGATAGCGTTAAGATGTAATACAAGGTGTTTTGATGTTTAAACACTATCAAAAAGTGGATGATCTGGTAGCTGTTTTTCATCAACATGAGAAATACGAGTCAGAGGATTTAAGAGCCTACTTAACGCCTATTCGTCATGCATTAAAAAAACAGGGTACTCAAGCATTACTCGACTATACGCTTCAATTTGATCAGGTTCAGTTAACAGAAGAGCACCTGATCGTTACTAAAGGTGAAGTTCAGAAGGCTTATGAGCAAGTGGATACATCCTTTATAGATGCGGTTAAACTTACGTTGGAGAACCTTGCCTCTTTTCAAAAAAAACTGTTGCCCAATAACGTATCTTTTAATGGGACGGAAGAAGAACCATACAGACTATCAGCCTGTATGAAACCACTGTCTGCTGTAGGACTGTATGTTCCAGGTGGTCGAGCCGCTTATCCGTCGACCGCGTTAATGAATGCTGTCCCAGCAACATTAGCCGGTGTTAAGGATATTATTATGGTAACGCCGCCACAAAAAGATGGTACTGTAAATGACTCAATTTTAGTTGTTGCAAATGAATGTGGGGTTGAAACTATTTGTAAAGTTGGAGGCGCACAATCAATTTTTGCTATTGCCGATGGGTCAACCTGCCTGCCTAAAGTTGATAAAATAGTTGGGCCAGGCAATAAGTTTGTTGATACGGCCAAGCAGATGGTTTACGGTACGGTAGATATTGATAAACCAGCAGGTCCTTCTGATGTTGTTGTTTATGTAGATGAAGAGAGATATCTAACACAGGCTGTATATGAATGCTTAGCGCAACTAGAACATGATCCGGATGCTAGTGCTGTATTATTAGTATCTTCGAACGATTTTGTTAAACGAGCAAGTGAGCTTTTTGAGGAACTGTTATCTCAATGCTCTAGGCACGATATTATCAAGCAAAGTTGTAAAAATGGTGGTATATTTGTTTGTTCAAGCCCGATGGACGCTGTAACTGTTATCAATCATTTAGCGCCAGAACATTTAGCTCTTATTTCAGAGAATGCGCTAGCACTAGCCGAGCAGGTGGATCATGCAGGAGCTGTTTTTGTCGGGCCTTATTCACCTGTTGCGTTGGGTGATTATCTTATCGGCTCTAATCATGTACTACCTACCTGTGGTGCAGCACGATTTTCATCAGCATTAAGTGTTTTAGATTTTATGAAATTTTCAACACATATTCATGTCTCAGATAAAAAACTTAAGACGTTGCTTCCAAGTCTAAAGGTTTGGACAGGTATAGAAGGATTTGACGCACACTATAAATCCGCAAAATCCAGACTTAACAATGAAACGTAGGCAAAAAAATCAAGTATGGTACCGAGGGCCGGACTTGAACCGGCACGGCCGTATTAGGGCCAACGGATTTTAAGTCCGTCGTGTCTACCAATTCCACCACCCCGGCAATTGGAATTTTCACACTATAACGTGCCTTTCTTAAATTGGCAAGACAGCACTTTTAATAGAGATAAGTTTTGTGGATTAATATAATGAAATCGAAAAAGAAAACAGTTCATTCAATCGTTTAGAAGGAAAGAAAATATCAAATAGTGGGCTTTTAGGTATTAATTCAAGTCATAAAGAGATGTAAAAATGAGATGTATGTATAGAGTAAAATAAAAATGTATCAAAAAATAGCGAATAGACTAGAAAAAAGGAGAAATTTCCTTGTAATCCTTTCGATATAGGTATTTATATTGACATATATTGATTTAGATGTAAATAAAACGAAAAAAATGGATTTGATAAACCACCAGTTATCCAATAGAATTACCACTTGTTAGCACCCGGCACTCGAGAGTGCTAAAAATAATAAAGGAGGCTACATTAGATATGAGTAACAAAACAAATTTTAAGCCATTAGGCGATCGTGTTATTGTTCAACCAGAGCAAGCTGAGCAAACTACAAAATCTGGAATTGTTTTACCAGATACGGCACAGGAGAAACCTCAAACAGGTGTTGTTGTTTCAGTAGGTCCAGGTAGAGTAACCGAAGAAGGTAAGACATTACCAGTTAATGTTAAGGCACAAGACGTTGTTATATATGCGAAGTATGGTGGAACTGAAATTAAAGTCGATGGAAATGAATATCTTATAGTTAGTGAAAAAGATATTCTTGCTGTAAAAAGCTAAAATTAGAACAAGGAGGACATAACTTATGTCAGCTAAACAATTAAAATATTCAGATGAGGCATGGCGCGCTCTTTCAAAAGGGATTTCTAAAGTTGCAGATGCTGTGGGTAGTACGTTAGGACCAAATGGAAATAATGTTGTTTTAGAAAAAAAATGGGGATCACCTACAATTACTAATGATGGTGTTACTATTGCAAAAGAGATTGAATTAGAAGATCCATTTGAAAATATGGGTGCTCAACTTTTAAAAGAGATAGCAACAAAAACCAATGATATTGCAGGTGACGGAACGACAACTGCCACAATTCTAGGAAATGCAATTTTTAAAGAAGGTTTAAAGAATGTTGTTGCTGGTTCCAATCCTATTCGCTTGAAAAAAGGGATTGAAAAGGCTGTCAGCGTTATTGTTGACGGACTTAAACAGAACTCCAAAGCGGTAGAAACAAAAGAGTCAATTTCTCAAGTTGCTTCAATTTCGGCTAATAATGTTATCGCTAAGTTCCTGATATTATTGAACTTTTT
>CAZIOF010000212.1:0-4330 GCA_964540745.1 uncultured Candidatus Marinamargulisbacteria bacterium | reverse complement strand
CCGTTAAACAAAAAGATATTACCACACTAATGATCGAGTCTCTTTATTTTTTCAGCTAAACTATAAAACCCCTGCCTATCCAAAGAAATACCTGAATCAAAAGAACCATCAACAAATAGAGACAGCTTCGTTAGCAAAGTGGACAAATAAATAACATCAGAGTCTGAAACTAAAACTAGGTCCTTTGGCTGCTTATATTCAATCTCTTGCATACCACTAATTTCAACTGAACCCAAACTCGCACAACAAAAAAACACCATCATCACTATAAACTCTATCACAAACAGTTTCATACGAACCTCCCTATCCACATCCACAACAGCTACCATCAAGCCTCCCCCTATTAAATAATAATACTCTGACAGCACCTAGTTATAGAAAGTCCTATTAAAGCATCATGATAATTGCAACCAACATGCCAATCTGTTTTTAGGATATAATACAAACTAGAAAGTGCATAATCGGACATTTAATGCAACTTTCAATTGCATTAAATGCATTTTAAGGACGTTTATTTTCAGAAAACTCCAGATAAGTAAAAATGATGCGAAGAATATAAATAAGAAATTAGACATAACACCCTATAGGAACATCCTCATAATATGTTTATTGCTATTAGTTTTAGGGAATAGCAGCAATAAATACATTCGTTACCTATCTGGTTTTAACTTTCAGAAGGTCACCCTACAATAGTAAAAAGGAAACGAGAGTAATGCCCATGCCCTTTATCGATAATGCACACATATTAGATACCCAGCAACGTCACCATGCGTTACAACAAACATCGCTATCCCACGCCAGTGATTTCAAAGAGGTATTAAGTGAAAAAATCCCCCCTCTCTCCACAACCCGTACCTCTTTCAAAATCCCTCTCAAAACAGGACCCGAAACACCTGCAACAGGTATTCAACTCACCAATTCAAACATAGACGACTCAGGAGCCATTCTACTTTCTGACCAGTTAAAATCAAGTACTGATCAAGCGCTATTCCTCTCTAAAAACTCAATTGGAGAAATAGGTGCTAAAGCACTTTCAAAAGCACTAATGAATAACAAAACCATTAAACACCTCATCTTAGGACATAATCAAATCAACAATTTTGCCGCAGCTGGGCTTGCTGACATGCTAAAAGTTAACCGAATCATTGGTTGGGTTATATTAAACAACAACCTCATCGGTGATATTGGAGCAGAAGCACTGGCTGAAATGCTTGAACAAAATGACACTATCAAACACATGGTTTTATCTGAAAACAACATTTCCAAAAAAGGCGTTGCCTCTTTAACAAAACACCTTCAACACAATAAAGGATTAATATCCTTATTTCTAAGAAGAAACCCCATAGAAAAAGAAGGCATTGATGATCTCATACATTTTCTCAACCAACCCATACATCTAAAACGACTTGATTTAAGAGAGATCCCATCCATAACCCCTTATCAAAAAATACAATTGCTCACACTATCAAAAAAGAAAAGTATTCAAGTCTTACTTTAACAATTGAAAATTTTACTATTTTAAGTCACCATGATCATAATTCATGACATGTTTAAAAGAAGCTAAAAACGGGTATAACCCTACGGCGGCAATGTGCAAATACGTCTCTATGCAAGGAGGATAGTTATGAAAAAGCAATGGCTACAACATTATGATAAAGGCGTCCCAGAAAAGATTAACCCTGAAGCATACGACTCTCTGACGCATCTATTTGAGAGTAGCGTAGAAAACTTTCGAGAAAAAACTGCCTATGTAAATATGGGGCAGAAACTCTCTTTTAATGAACTAGATAGATATACATACAATTTTGCAGCATTTCTTCAAAAGAAATTGGGTCTTAAAAAAGGCGACCGAATTGCCATTATGTTACCAAACTTACTTCAATACCCCATTGCTCTTTTTGGTGCATTTAGAGCAGGATTAGTGGTCGTTAATGTCAACCCCCTATACACAGCACGCGAACTAGAACATCAATTAAAGGATTCCGGTGCCAAAGCAATCGTTGTCTTAACAAATTTTGGAAAAACTTTAGAAACAGTCCTTGCCAATACAGAAATAAACCATATCATTACAACCGAAATTGGGGACATGCTTAACCCAATAAAAGGCACCCTAATTAACTTTATTGTAAAACATATCAAAAAAATGGTTCCAGCATTTGACTTACCTCAAGATATCCCTTTCAAAGATATCTTAAAACGAGGTGCATTCTCCAACCTTGATGACGTGGATCTTAGCCCAAAGGATATCGCCTTCTTACAATATACAGGAGGAACAACTGGGGTATCTAAAGGTGCCGTCTTAACACACCGAAACCTTATCGCCAATCTTGAACAAGCCTGTGCCTGGGCACCCTTAAGACGAGGGAAGGAGTATGTCATAACAGCTCTCCCGCTATACCATATCTTTTCCCTTACAGCTAATTGCTTACTCTTTCTAAAAATGGGCGGGTGTAATCATCTCATTACAAATCCCCGTGATATACCCAATTTCATAAAAGAGCTCTCTAAAGTAAACTTCTCCGCTATAACAGGCGTTAACACCCTCTTTCAAGCACTTCTTAAGCATCCACAATTTAAACATCTTAATTTCAAAAACCTAACTCTAACCCTCGGTGGAGGAATGGCCGTTCAACGTGTCGTTGCTGAAAAATGGAAAGCTATTACTGGAACCCCCCTTATAGAAGCCTATGGCCTAACTGAATCATCACCTGCTGTTTGCATCAACCCCATGTCTCTAACGGACTATAATGGATGCATTGGTCTGCCACTATCATCAACAGAAATAAGTATTATAGACAATGACGAAAACCACCTGGAGATAGGACATGAGGGCGAACTGTGTGTCAAAGGACCACAAGTTATGAAAGGCTATTGGAATAACGACGAAGAAACAAATAACACATTCACCAAAGATGGCTGGCTAAAAACAGGTGATATGGCAAAAGTAGAAGAAAATGGCTTTGTCCGAATAGTAGGTCGAAAAAAAGATATGATTCTTGTATCAGGCTTCAACGTATACCCCAATGAAATTGAAGATATCGTCGTCTCCCATCATGGGATATCAGAAGCTGCTGCAATTGGAGTACCAGATGATAAATCTGGAGAAGCCGTTAAACTTATTGTAGTTAAACACGTAGACTCCATTACAGAAGACGATGTCCTAGAGTTCTGCAAAAAGAATTTCACCGGATATAAAGTCCCAAAACAAGTTGAATTCGTAGATGAGTTACCCAAATCAAACGTGGGCAAGGTACTTCACCGAAAACTTAGAACCCAAACTGAAACAGAAAAAAAAAGTGATTTTTCCGGAACATTCAAAGAAAACTTATCCATAAATACAGATCAGGAAATACCAACTAAATCTATAGACAAATCCAATATAAATACCTCCGAAACATGAACTGGCTAAAAAGCCTAAAACTAGTTTACTTTGGCTGGCGTTATGTACCACTTATCTTTTACTGTAGGCCACGTATTATAACTCTAAATAACACGGTCTGCAGAATCAAAATCCCACTTAGAAAACGAACAAAAAACCATCTAAACAGCATGTATTTTGGTGCACTTTGTATAGGCGCCGACCTAGCAAGTGGTCTATTAGCTTTAGAGCTCATCGATCAGTCGAAATCCAAAATAGCCATTATATTCAAAGACGTAAACGCTCAATTTCTTAAACGCGCCGAAGACGATGTTATCTTCACTTGTACCCAGGGAAACGACATTTTAAAAGCCATTCAACAAACATCCGATGGCAACCGACACCATACGCCAGTAACGATTACAGCAACTGTTCCAACGCTTTTAGGCGACGAACCAGTCGCAACCTTCCAACTCACACTATCACTAAAAAAATCAATATAACCACATTGATAAAAGGACAGAAGTGACACAAACACCTTGAGGTTAATACGTCATTCACCACGTTCCAATTACAGCCATCTTGTCACAACAAGCAAACAACGTGACTAGCCCCACAACATCTCGAAGTTAAAAAAGGAATACCGTCACTAACGGTATCTTAAAAACTACACCCCACTGTATGTGGCGGCAAGATATGAACGTACATCCGTTTTGAAAGCACTACTAAAAGCCTGGACGAATATCCATGGCAGGCGCTCTCCTAAAATTTGAAATAGTAGCGCATGTTTCCTTGACCCGTTTTTATTACCTGTTGAACTATTGTTCATTAGAAGAAAATAATCTCGATTTTTTTTTTAAAAAGAAAAAAATAAAAAAGGAGAACCCAATAACATCATAATAACCACACCAATTAAAACAAAAACCCCAACAACAAAACAAAAGAAAACCAACAAAAACAAAACAACCCAAA
>CAZIOF010000211.1:0-8522 GCA_964540745.1 uncultured Candidatus Marinamargulisbacteria bacterium | reverse complement strand
TATCAATGTAATAGTCGGTTTTTTTGCCCGCTCTCGTTGTAAAGGCCCCTTCTAAATATGCGGCGTCTTTTATTGCTTGTAATAGAGTTTTTGAAACACTCACAGCGTTAGTGCCCATGGGCTACCCTTCAGCAGGTGCGTCATCAGTTTTAGCTTCGGTATCTTTAGCACCTTCGGTGTCTTCAGTACCTTCTTCGCCTTCTTCTTCTTCTTCCTCTTCATCTTCAGCGGCACCACGAGGTTGGTGAATTTTTACAACCATCTCACGCTCCGAGTTTCGGATATCAAACTTATCTTTTGTATCTAAATCTCTCACAAAGGTAATATCACCTAGCTGCATGGTTGATAGGTCAAGGACGAGAGCGCTAGGAATATTTTTAGGTATAGATGAAATTTTGAGCAATTTGATCTTTTGCATAATGATACCACCCATTCTGACCCCTGGAGAGGTACCAGTAAACGTGATTGGGATTTTAACATCCACTTTTTCACCTTCATGAACGGTAAGGAAATCAACATGAATAAGCTCGCCAGAAACAGGGTCTACATCGAATTGGTAGGAAATAACATTAATCTCTTTAGTCTCTTTTTCACCTTTGATAACTAAGTTAAGAAGAATATTACGACCATGATCGCCACGATATAATTTCTCAAGTTGTACACGGTTAAGACTTATAGATGTGGGCTTAGTCCCTTTCCCATAAATGATAGCAGGGATATCACCACGACTTCGAATAGCGCCCATTTTGTTTTTTTTGAGGCTAGTTCTCCAATTAACTTCCAGTGTTGTTGTATTCATTTCAATCTCCTTAAATACATAAAATCACGTGTTTTATGTATTGTACTTTTCCCCTCTTTTCATTCTAACCTAGAAATTATAATGAAATTGTTCTATTTATTAAAGGGTTTATCCTAAAATTATCATGAGACCTGTTTCAGTCTAGGGCGTTGGGGACACTTATTACAAGATAAAAGTTACAGATTATAGTCGGTTTTTTCTGTACTCAAGCAATATTTTTTAAAGTGTACATCATTGGATATAACCCATCATTAACAAGCAAGTATATCTGAAAGAGTCTCGAGACTATACGATATTGTTGCTGTTTTATTTTCTGCCTAATTCTAGCGCATTCACCATAAGGTCCTACTATGTGGCTATTGAAATAATGGGTAACTATACCCGTGGTATGATGGTGATTGATTATCAATAACGATCCCAAGACATTTTCAATCTGGATATGGTTACCAATAGTGATCGAGATGCTTATCTCACCGATTTTATGCCAGCTCTAAACCAGTTATGGCAACATGCCTTTACGGTAATAGACATAGAGACGACGCTTAGTGTGATGGATAAGGACAATAGTTACGAATAGGACAACCTGTACATTGAGGTTTCCTTGCCTTGCAGGTAGCACGGCCATGTAAGATTAAAACCGTACTGAACTCTATCCACATAGAGGGGGCCCATAATCTCATGAGATCAGACTCTATTTTTTCGGGATCAGATTTCGTTGTAAAACCCAATCGATTTGAAAGGCGTTTCACATGGGTATCTACGGTAATGCCGGGAACGCCAAAGGCCTGGCCAAGTACCACATTAGCTGTTTTTCGACCTACGCCCGGTAATGCGGTTAGGCCTTCCAAGGTTTTAGGAATGCCGTTTTGATCACGAAGGATATGTGCCGTTTTTTGAATATTAATGGCTTTATTGTTAAAAAAGTTAATGGATTTAATAGCCTCTTTTATAGCCGATAACGAGGCTTCTGAAAATGCGAGTGGGGTTGGAAATTGCTCAAAGAGGGCAGGGGTGACCTTGTTGACCCGTTCATCTGTACATTGGGCAGACAGAATAGTGGCAATCAACAACTGAAAAGGCGAGTTATGATGCAGTTCTGTTTTAGCATTAGGGAATAAGTGACTAAGTGCATTAAAAATGAAAATAGCGCGTTTTTTATCTGACATTACCGTAGACATTAAATTGCTAGTTCAATCCCTACTGGACAATGATCGGAGCCCATGATGGTGGGTTGAATAAAGGCATTGGAAACCTGAGGGAGAAACTCTGAATTTGTAAACACATAATCAATCCGCCACCCCACGTTACGTTGACGGGAGCCAGCACGGTAACTCCACCAGGAATACTGATCGGGTTTATCACAAAAGGAACGAAAGGTATCCACATAGCCGTAATCAATAAGTTGATCGATCCAGTCACGTTCAATAGGCAAAAAGCCGGAGGTATTTTCATTTTGTTTAGGGTTAGCTAAATCAATGGCTTTATGGGCTGTGTTATAGTCGCCTACAATAATGAGGTTTTTACCCTGAGACTTCAGGTCATTACAATAATCGAAAAGATCCCGATAAAAATCCAATTTGTATCGGAGACGAGTCTCATCTTTCTGGCCATTTGGAAAATAGCCGTTAATAAGAAAAAAATCATCATATTCGGCAATAATAAGTCGACCTTCGTTATCGTACTCCGGTATACCGATACCTTCAGAGACATAGCGTGGTTTTATTTTTGTGAGTAAGGCAACACCGCTATACCCTTTTTTTTCGGCTGAATGCCAAACTGTATGGTACCCAGAAGGCATGCGAATATGATCATCTAAGTCCTCTGGGTGTGCCTTTGTTTCTTGTAAACATAGAATATCGGGTTGTTCAGTTTCTAAATAAGATAAAAAACCTTTCCTTACGCAAGCACGAATACCATTCACATTCCAAGAGATAATTTTCATAGATGTTCCTTTTTTATGGTTTTATAATTCTTAGATGACCTGTAGATTGAGATATCATATCAAATGTAAAAGACTGCGTCAGTCTGTGGTTTATTGATACGAATCAATTGTATAGAGTAAATAACCTTTGTTAAGCCCTATCATAGTAGGGCTTAACGAAACCCCAGAGACATTATAATCGTTACAGCCAGTGCATTAGGTTATGTTTAACGGAGATGAAATCAGGGAACAACACGTTCAGAGAATAACTAAGGGGAACAATTATGGTAGCTGTATCTATTATATTGCCAACATACAACGAAGTTGAAAATATTGGTATTATTGTTCCGAAGATACTAAATGAATTAGAGACCAAGGATATCCGTGGTGAAGTGATCGTTGTGGATGACGCATCTACCGATGGGACCCTTGATAAAGTATCTGAATTATCCAAGACACATCACGTAAGAGGCATTGATCGAACAGGTAAGATGCGTAGCTTGAGTCTGTCGGTTATAGAAGGTTTTGAAGCCTCTGAGGCAGAGATGTGTGTGGTTATGGATGCCGATATGAGTCACCCAATAGATCGTTTGGCTGAGATGATAAGTCCTATTTTAGAAGATAGGGTGGATATAACGGTGGGTAGTCGTAATATCCCAGGTGGTGGTGCAGAGAAGTGGCCATGGCATCGTATCCTTGTTTCTTGGTTTGCGGGCAGTTTTGCCTACGGGTTGACCACGATGACGGATCCCACAAGTGGCTTTATGGGGATTCGACGATCCTTATTAAAAGGGCTATCACTGAATCCAATCGGTTGGAAAATTGTATTAGAGACGGTCTTTATGTTGAGAGAAAAGCGTATCCTTGAGATCCCTATCATGTTTAAGGACCGGGAATATGGATCGAGTAAACTGGGACTTAAGGAACAAATCGATTTTTTTCGTCATCTTGCCTCATTGTATAAACGTAAATATGTGGATTTGTATGAATTTATTAAATTTTCGCTTGTCGGATTATCGGGCGTTTTGGTGGACCTCTTAGCCGTATTTGCTGGCTTGAGTGTCTTATTTTTGGATATTTATAAAAGTAATGTGCTTGGATTTGTTGTGGCTTTAAGCACTAATTATGTCCTTAACAGATATTGGAGCTTTAGATATGGCAAACATATGTCCTTTTTTAAAGGTTATGTGCTATTTTTTGCAGTTTGTTCATTTGGGTTGATTGTGAGGCTTGTATTAATTAATAGCCTTCTCCCATATTTGGGGGATCATGTTTTAATTTTGTCAGCGATGGGTATAGGGGTGGCTGCAGTGGTTAACTTTTTAGGAAGCAGGCTCATTATCTTTAAAAAAGGGTAATATCATGAAACTACATAAATTAGGCATTAATCTAATAAAGCGATTAGAGTATCTATTAACCAATATTTCCTACTTTTGGCAGATTCTAGGGCTATTTGTTGTGGCACTATTGGTTTACTTTCCATCCTTGGAAAATGGTTTTATTGATTGGCGTGATCCTGAGATTATACTCACAAATGGGCTGCTGTCAGGAATTAGTTTTTCAACAATTAAAACAATCTTTCAATTTACAGCTAACTGGATTCCTATAACATGGCTGATGCACCAAATAGATATTCTTTTTTTTGGGTATATTCCAGCAGGACATCATTTAATGTCAAATAGTATCCATGCCTTAAATACGGTCTTGGTATTCATTATTTTCATGAAATGTTTTAGTTATAATCGACATTATGAAAAGGACGCTCATTTTGTAGAATTTCCTAGAAAGAATCGTGTCTGGGTAGGTGTTTTTGTAGCCTTATTATGGGCATTAAGCCCATTTAGGGTGGAAGCCGTTGCTTGGGCCGCTGCAAAAAAGATACTTTTATCCACATGTTTCCTACTTCTAGCCGTACTGTCCTATTTTTATCATAGTCACCATACTAAACAGGTGACATTGTTTAAAAGCAGTTATTGGCGTACCTTTTGTTTGTTTGTTTGTGCATGTTGGTCATATCAATCAGCACTTATACTACCTTTTTTGCTTATTATTCTTGACTATTATCCCTTTCATCGTATTCAAGTCTTCTCCTCAAAAAAATCCACCGTGTCTATGTTTTTATCCAATAGCCGTTTTATTTTGGAGAAAATACCATACTTCCTTTTTTCAGGCCTTGTACTCTATTTATCCTATGCGGGTAAGACAATCCATAGTGTACAGATATTTTGGCATGATATTGCTCATAAACTTGGGCTGGGTTCCCTGGCATTAGTATTTTATGTTAAAAAAACAGTTTTTCCATTTTATATAGGGCCCTTTTATCCTCCTTTCATAGTCGATTGGCATAATCCATGGGTGCCAATGTCAGTACTAGTGGTTACAGGGACTTTGTTAGTGACAGGATTATTAATCCGTCGTTGGCCAGGGCCCTTTGTGTCAATCGTGAGTACTATTACTTTAGAAGTACCTTACATCTTTTTTATGACTAACGATTTTACGCATGCCGATAGGTGGTCCTATATACTGAGCATTCCGCTCTATTATTTGCTGGGCGGTGTCATATTATGGTTGATGCAACATATAGGTGTTTTATCACTTGTAAGGCGTCTCATCTATCGTTTATTAGCGGTGTTAGGGCTCGTGATACTTATTGTGAGTGTAACCAGTGTCTACCTACAATTAAATTTATGGCGATCGCCTGAGACTTTCTGGTTATCGATTATTAGACAATACCCCACTCAGAATGCGGTTGCCTTTTTAAGAATGGGGGATGTTCGTTTCAAGCAGGGGCGTTATGCCGAGTCCATCGGGTTTTATCGATTTGCCACAGGAATAGATCCCAAATATGTAGGTGCATATAATAATATGGGAAAAGCGTTTGAACGGTTAAACAGATTGAGGGCAGCTAAAGAATCCTATGATAAAGCACATGCTATCGAACCAAAGTTTGATCAGTCCTATATCAATTTAGGGTTATTATTTCGGCGAGAAAAGAAGATGATTGATGCCAAAAAAATGTACTACAAGGCTCTTTCAATTGATTCTAAAAATGCGAAGGCTTATTATAATTTAGCCGTTATTAACTATTTTCAGGAAAAAAACGTACCTGCTATGGTTCAGCATTTGGAGCAGGCGTTAGCCAATAAAGAAAAGTTAACTAAAGTTCAGCTAGCGGATGTCTATTTTTTTATGGGGGTTGGCATTACCTCTATTGGTAAGGTTGAGAAAGGGCAGCTGTTTATGGAGAAAGCTATTCAATTAAATGTACGGAATGCCATGTATCATGAAACGATTTCACGATTACTCAAACAACGGGCTATTATGAGCAATGATTTGAATTTCCTAAAAGAAGCAGCTATTCACGACCGGTTAGCGAAAAAATACCAATAAGATAAGATACCAAAGAAGTCACTAGAGGATAATATGGCGTTACGTTACGTCAGGTGATGTTGACAGTTTTGCCTAAAATACTGACGAATAGGCCACTCTTATTGGGCTGTTAAAATAGTTGAAAACGGGTATAATAATTGACCTAATCTATAGAAACTTTAGGTTAGAGGGGCTAACTAATAACTAAAATAAAACCAGGTGGTTTGAACAGCGTTAGTATAGCGCTGACATCAGTTTAGGCCTTTTTTGGATATTTTGTATTTATTTCATTTATGTAAAAATTTGGAATTTTTTATAAAGATTGACGATAATTAGTTAAGAAGGTTTGAAAAGGGGTTCTTCCTATACCATAAGAACTCAATCACTTATTACTGTCTAATCAAGTAAGGAGGGTGTAAATGATGATCATGGGAAGTCAACTTAAACAGTTATGCATAGGGTTTGTAGTGCTGCTAGTTTGCGGTGCCTATGCGTTTGCAAATGATATAAAAATTACCACCAGTCCAAACCCTGTTTTTTCAGGTAAAAAAATTCGTTTTACCTTGATTTCTGAATTAGCCATCGATGAAGCTGAGATTCTTATTCCAAAGGGAAATCGTCTTGTCTTAAAGGCTATTGATAAGGGATTGTTTAGTACGACCTATATCGTTCCCGATAATGTCTCTTCGGGTGTTTACACAGCAACAGCTTATTTAAAAACCAGTGATAAGCAGGTATATAAACTGCCTGTGGATTATAAGGTCGTTACAAAAAAATTAGCGGGCTCAGGATCCTTTAAACTTGAATATAGAGACGGTAAAAAGAAACAGCCGTCAGGATTGTCTAACCTTAACATTAAAATCGATGAGTTAGAGGACTCCTTAGATAAGATGGCAAAAAATAGAGATGATCTTAATAAGCGAATAAAAGAGTTAGAAGAACAAATTTCTGAAATTAAAGGTAATAAAAAAGAAAAAGATGAACTCAAAAAAAAGCAGGCAATATTAGATGCATTACAGGAAGAGCTTCAGCAACAGAAGTCTGAATTCCAGGCTAAACAGAATGACTTTACCGATAAATTAAACAGGTTAGCGGAAGCTGAAGAATCTATAAAGCTAAAACAAGCGGAATTGTCTAGTTATGAAGCAAAATTGAAGTCCAAAAAAGATAAAATCGATCAAACTTCAATACAGCTAGAAAAGTCTAAGTCAGAATTGGTAAGTCAGCAGGCATCTTTGGGTGAGGAAAAAAAGATATTAAATAAAAAATCAGCTGATTTAGGCGTAAAAGAAGTATATTTAATAACACTTGAAGATGAAATAGAAGAAAGAAATATCAAATTAGCAGATTTAACTTCAAGTTTATCCAAACGTGAATCACTTATAGAAGAGGATCGTAATGCATTGGCACAAGAAGAAGCTTTAATGATAAAGCGTGAAAAAGACCTTGTAAAAAATGAGACCACTCTTCGAGATGAAAAAAAGTCGTTGGCAATACTCACTAAAGATATAGAACATAAACAAAATCAGATTAAAAGTATGAGTGAAGCTGAACGGAAAGTACTGTCTAAATTACGTAAGAACCTGGTTGCGCGACAGGTAAATTTGGTGTCGAAAGAAGCAAGGCAAGAACAAATCGCACAATCAATTGAAGATGAAAAGTATTTATTTAAGGAGAAAAAACAAATTCTTCAACAAAAAGAATCGAGTATTATACGAGCAAAGACAGAGATGGCTAGCATGGAAGAATCTCTCATTAAAAAATATGAGTCAATGCGCGTTTTAAAGTCTTGGATCGAGTCGAAAAACCAAGAAGTATTACGTACTTATGAACGATCCAAGGCCGAACAATATACATCGGAAGAAACGTTTGTTGATCAATTTTCAAAAATGGAAAGTCTAGCCCGATTGCTTCAAGCACGTTCAGAAAAATTAAGGGATTTAAATGGGAAGTTAATCCATCAAAATACGACATTACGTAAAGAAATAGAAGCCATCGTACCAAAAAATTATAGTTTTTCTTTGATTCCCTATTTGGGGACACATATGTTTAATGAACAACGTGGTATAGATACAGGGATTGAGGCGGGTTTGCGATGTTTAGTTCAATTACCGCGTCATTGGGCCTTTGAGGGGTTCTTAGGCGTTGTTCCTACCCAGAAAATTATAGGGGATAAACTTCAGACATTGTCTATCACAACCACAGGCATATTATCCAATTATACATGGTTGTCAGAAGATCGTTGGGAATCTGTACTTAAATTTGGAATAATTGGTGATTTTGAAGACACTTCTTCCTTTGGTGCTGAATTTGGTTTGGGTCTTCATTTTAATGGCGGTGACGATATGTTAACACGATTAGAAATTCTAATGGGTGTGGAAATGTTAGCTTCCATTGGCTATGAAAAACGTATCGATATGACGGATATATTTA
>CAZIOF010000210.1:0-9524 GCA_964540745.1 uncultured Candidatus Marinamargulisbacteria bacterium | reverse complement strand
CCTTGATATTAAACATATTACCGGTGCTATAGGTGATGGGATACACCTTGCAGAATCACTTGATCTTGGTGCGTCTGAGTCATTTATTTGTGACCTTGAAAGTGGTTCAAACCAGAACTCAGCAACGGTCAATTTGAAACTAGGCTTTGAAGTTGACTTTTCAAAACAAGGACCTCTATTTGAGATGGCGGGTACGTATTCAGATATATTGACAATTACTTATGTTGATATATAAGTAATTTATTTTGATCTAATGAGAAGAGGATTTAGTTTGATGAATGATGATTAAATTAAGTTCTCTTCTCTCGGAAAAAAAGGATATCATGTATCCTTATTGATATAGGGAGGGGATAGATCGATAATCGGATTGACTGTATTTTCTTCAACAGAGAGGAGGGATACGTGATGAGACGCTTATTAGCGATGATTTTAATAGGCATTTTTTGACTAGGGTCAGTAGCCTTTGGTGTAGTAGCGCATGAATTTGATCTTGACCATGAAGTAGCAAGGGAAAGTTCAATTGCTTATACTGTTAATGGTGAGGGCAAAATGATAGCTAAGGTGAATAAGTTGGGAGATGCCACCAATTAATAATAACACACTAGATGGATGGTCATTGACTGTACTATCAGCCAATGCAGGGCAGTTTATGAACACGTCAACTGGAAATGGAGAAGTGCCAATTGATTATAACCTTGATATTGCAGAGGTTAGCGGTACTCGAGGTGATGGGATATCACTTGCAAACTCAATTGATCTTGGTGCGTCTGCGTCATCTATTTGTGACCTTGAAAGTGGTTCAAACCAGAACTCAGCAACGGTCAATTTGAAACTAGGCTTTGAAGTTGACTTTTCAAAACAAGGACCTCGATTTGAGATGGCGGGTACGTATTCAGATACATTGACAATTACTTATGCTGATATATAAATCTGTTGTTTTGGTTGGTGAGGAGAGAATTTCGTTTAATGATTAATAATTAGATTAAGTTCTATTTTTATTTTATTTGGTCTTGAGACCTATTACGTGGTGTTTACATAAGGGGGCTTTCTTTACGTAACGTCGTGGGGACAGGTCGAGTTCTATTCCCAATAGAAGGTTATATGGGTGGCGTTTAGTCTTTCCTGCGATAGTGTATAGTCTGTAGATATCTGTTGAACTAATCTAGCTGTCATTTTCGGAGAGCTTGTCCAGGACAAGGTCTGTAATGTCCAGTCCACCTGAAATGATGGCTCTGCTTTCAAAGACCGCTTCCAGGTTATACTCTTCTTGGATTTCTTTAATGGCTTTTAGTACTTCAGCTAGGATTTCGCCTTTCCGTACTTGCTCTTCTTCGATAATGAGTTCTTGCATGGGCCTTAGTTCATTATCTAGTTCTCGTTCTAGATTCTTTAGTCTGCCTAGGTCTCGTTGTGGGCTTTTATATTCGTCTATGAGGGGTTGGCTTTTTTCAGTGACATAATCTTCGTATTCTTTACGGCGGTCTTTAGTTGTTTCTAGACCTTCAATGGCTTTTTCATATTCTTTAAATATTCGGCTAAGTTCAACGCGTCCAAAGTTGAAACTATAGGTTGTTATGCTTAAGAAACCGATATTGACGATACACAATAGTACCCACATTAGTACTCGTTTCATTGACTACTCCTTATTAACGTCCCACTTGTTTGATATTTGCCCTTTCTAACTGAGGTTTAAACATCAGGTTTTTCAATTTGATCCTCTCGATAAGATTGTCTATACTGTGTCTTGATTGCTTAGGGAAAGTGGGTTGGGTTTTTTGATAAATTGTCAAAGGATCCCCTCAATTTGTTTTAAGGTCTTATATAATATAGCGACAACTTTCAAAAGGGGACTAGTAGGAGCCTTTCTATGGAAACGTTAATCTTTTCACTTGTTCTGGTGGGTCTTTCCTTCTTAGGATTAGGCTGCAGTACTTTCTTTTTTGGGAAATCTAGTGAACGTAAGCCTTGTGGGAGTGTTCCAACCGTTAAACGTGATGATGATAACTGCCCTTCTCGTACCATGGGTTTATGCCCTGTACAGGATACGTCTGGGACTGTTAAATTAGTTAATCAGATGCGGATATCCTATCCAAAAGAGGAAATCCGCTAGTTGCGGTTTTTGTGATGTTATTATGCTCGTCTTTTACATAAAAAAGACCTTCAACATTCTTATAGTTCTCTAATAATTTGAGGCCTTCATCTTTTCCTAGTACTAAACATGTGGTTGCTAGACCATCTGCAAGACGGCAAGTGGGTGCAAGAATGGAAACACTTACGGTATTGTGCTGGATGGGCATTCCAGTTCTTGGGTCAAGGATATGTGAATAGACAGTATTGTTATGAGTGAAAAACTGTCTATAATCACCGCTGGTAGCGAGTGCTTTATTGCTCACTGTAACACGTTCTGAAAATGAGCTAGGTTTAGCATTTGGTTGGGGGGTATTAATGCCAATGACCCACCTTCTTTTTGTTTTGTTTTTTCCTTTCGCGTATATTTCTCCGCCTATATCTACTAAGTAGTTGTCGACCCCTTTTTGCTCAAGCATTTTTGCTATTTTGTCTACGGCGAATCCCTTTGCAATAGAGGAAAGATCGAGGGCAAGTTCGGGATTGTCTTTTTGAAGATGGCGTTTGTTATTGAGTGTGACTTTATTGAATCCTATAGTATGTTGAATTTCTATGAGTTTGTCTTTT
The DNA here is from genome assembly GCA_964540745.1 of uncultured Candidatus Marinamargulisbacteria bacterium. Taxonomy (GTDB): domain Bacteria; phylum Margulisbacteria; class Marinamargulisbacteria; order JABIPA01; family JABIPA01; genus CAZIOF01. The sequence goes on along the minus strand of CAZIOF010000210.1, from coordinate 6,830 downwards.
GACGGTGGGGTATAGGAAGGTGTAGCGGTGTCAAACCCCCATAACCTTAATAAGGGCAGTATGGTTGGGTCCCAGGCCCCTTTGCTTTGCTTATATAATTGTTTTCCCAACTTAAATAACACTAGAAAATCTTCAGGAATAGGTGTTTCTAATACGAAGGTTTTTGTTTTATTGAAGGTTGTGATGAAACTGTCTTGTTCATAGGTTGAGGCGATTTGAATCAGATGGTTTAGTTCTTTTTTGAGGGTTTTATGAAGAAAAAGTCGTTGGTATGCAGTTGCTTTTGCAGTGACTTGATAAGATGTTCCCATTGTTTGACCTGAATAGTGAACCCAGTGTGGCGTAACAAATAGGAATCCAATGATGAGTCCTAGAAGAGCCCCTTTGATAAGAGATTTAGTTTGTATCACGTACCTTATGAGCCAAAATCATCGTAAGCGATCATTTCTGGTTCTACCCCAATATCATAGAGCATCTTTTGCATGGCAGATAGCATCATTGGTGGGCCGCAAAGATAGTATTCAATTTCTGTGGGGTCATCATGAGTCTGAAGATAGTTATCAAGTAAACATTGGTGAATAAAACCGGTCATTCCTTTCCAATTGTCTTCAGGTTGTGGATCAGACAGTGCAACATGATAGGTGAAGTTGGGGTTTTCTTTTTCTAAATCCTTGAATTCATCATCATAAAACATTTCTCGATAGGAACGTGCGCCATACCAGAAGGTGACTTTTCGGTTCGTCTGGATAGTTTTGAATTGGTCAAAGATATGGCTCCTCATAGGTGCCATCCCGGCACCACCACCAACAAAACACATCTCCCGTTGGGTATCTTTTGCGAAAAATTCACCATACGGGCCACTAATAGTAACTTTATCTCCAGGTTTCAAATTAAAGATGTAGGTAGATGCGATGCCTGGAGGTATGTCGGATGTACGTGGTGGAGGCGTTGCTATTCGTACATTTAACATGACGATATCGTCTTCTTTTGGGTAATTGGCCATGGAATAGGCACGAAAGATTTCTTCATCATTTGAGCCTTTAATAGGCCAGAGTTTAAAATTGTCCCAATCTGGGTGGTATTCTTTTTGGATATCAAACTCTTTAAAGGTACAGGAATAGGGTGGGATATAGATTTGGATATAGCCGCCAGCTTTAAAGTTAAGAAGTTCGCCTGAAGGAAGTTTTAAAACCAGTTCCTTTATAAATGTGGCTACGTTATCATTTGAAACAACTTCACATTCATATTTTTTAATACTAAAAATCTCGTCAGGAATTTGGATATCCATACTTTCTTTAACTTTGACTTGGCAGCTTAATCGAACATTATCTTTTCGTTCTGAAATGCTTAAATGAGGCAGTTCTGTTGTTAGGATATCTCCGCCACCGTTATGTACTTTAACTTTGCACATCGCACAACTGCCGCCACCACCACAAGCTGAAGGAACGAAAATTTTGTTATTAGCTAGTGCAGACATTAAGTTTGTTCCTGAGGAGACAACAAACTTTTTACTTTCGTCCTTGTTGATGAGGATATCGCAATCACTTTTATCAATAACGTATGTGTCGATTAGGTATAGCAAAAAGACTAAGGACAATACAATTAAAAGAAAAACGCCTGCTGCTAAAATAAATTCCATGTTGTTTTTCTCCTACGTTAATTTAATGCCAGCAAAGGCCATGAAGGTCATTGAAATGAGTCCCGTTATAATCATACTAGCGGCAAACCCTTTCATACCCTTGGGTATGTGTGCGTAATTTAGTTTTTGTTGAACTGCTGCCATAGCAACAATTGCTAGTAACCAACCTATTCCTGACGCAAGGCCAAACACAATGGATTCAGAAAAATTGTACTGCCGTTCAACCATAAATAAACTAGATCCTAAGATAGCGCAATTAACTGCGATAAGCGGTAAAAATATGCCTAGTGCCGTGTATAATCCTGGTGAATATTCTTCCATGAGCATTTCAACTATTTGGACCATGGCAGCGATGGTGGCTATAAAGGTAATGAATTGTAGGAAGCTAAGATCGATATGCGGGAACCCTAGCCAGGCTAATGCACCAGGGGTTAACAGAAACTGATTAATTAACCAGTTCATGGGGCAGGTTATTCCTAAAACAAAAATAACAGCAAATCCCAAGCCTGTCGCCGTTTTAATGTTTTTAGAACATGCTAAAAAGGAACACATGCCAAGAAAGTAGGCGAGTAGGATATTATTAATAAAAATGGATTCAATAGCGAGACTAAGTAAATGTTCCATGAGGTGTTATCCTTTTTCTTTAATACATTCTTTTTGTAGCCAGCAAATAAGTCCGATAACGATAAATGCGCCTGGCGCGAGTACCATGAAGCCCATGTTCTCATATCCAATTTGGTAAAGTTCTTGTGGGATTACTTGTATACCAAATAGAGACCCAGAACCCAATAGCTCTCTTATAAATCCGACAGCAATAAGAATCCATCCATAACCAAGCCCGTTTCCTAGCCCATCCCAAAAAGATAACCAGGGACCATTAGCTAGAGCAAAGGCTTCTGCTCGTCCCATAATAATACAATTTGTGATAATAAGGCCGACAAAAACAGATAAAGTCTTACTTGTTTCAAACATATAAGCTTTTAAAAATTGGTCTGCTAAAATAACAAGTGTTGAGATAACAGTCAATTCTACAATGATACGAATGTTTTTTGGGATTATGTTTCTCATCAATGAAATAACAACATTTGACATACTCAGGACAAATGTCATTGCAAGGACCATGACAATTGAAGGAATAATCTGTGTGGTGACAGCAAGTGAGGAACATATTCCTAAGACTAAAACAGACACTGGATTTTTGATTGAAATGGGCTCAATGAATGCTTTAAAGGACTTTGTTTTTGTCAGTTTCATGACGATCCTTTCCGTAATTTAATTGCAAATGCTTCATATTTTTCTAAGTCTTGTTTCAGGAAGGCTTCAATGCCTTTGCTGGTAATTGTTGCGCCACTAATTCCATCCACATAGTTAGATAATTTTTCTTTTGAGATACTATCAGAAGCTTTCCCTTTCGCAATGCCAATAGAGACAAATTCTCCGTTACTATTTGTGATTTGTTTATTAATAAATTGATTTGTGAACCAAGGTTTTTCACATTCTCCACCTAAGCCAGGCGTTTCCCCATGCTTATAGAATGATAGTCCATTTACAGTTCTGCCATCTCCTTTTACGGCTAGAAAACCATAGAGGGTACTCCATAAGCCATAACCTGAAATAGGGATAGCATAGGCGTTAATCTTACCGTATTTTTCTGATATGTAAATAGTGGGGCTATTCTCATTATCTTGCGTGTTACTTAATGTCCCAGATGTGGTGACCCACTTTTGTATGACTAGCCTTTTAAATGTGTCTTGTATGTACTCGCTAGTTAATTGTTTGTTGTTGTCAATTAGTTTTAAGGCCATTAAGATATTCTTTTGTTTATCGATAAGCTTGTTTAGGTCTTGTCTTTCTTTGAGACTGGTGGCGGTAGCGGTGAGTAATAAGCTACAGATCAAACACATAACAATGGTAAATGAAAAGGTCTTAACGTTAGATGACATTAGGAATCCTTTTCTTTAATCGCGATTGTAAAATAATATGATCAATTAAAGGGGCAAAAATATTCATTAATAAGATTGCAAGCATTATTCCTTCTGGGTAGGCAGGGTTAATAGCCCGAATAATGACCGTTAATGCGCCTATACATAATCCATAAATGAAACGTGAACTTTCTAGTGCTGGTGAGGATACGGGGTCTGTGGCCATAAAAACAGCGCCAAAGGCAAACCCGCCTAAAATTAAATGGTAAAGCGGATTCATGGCAAGAAAGGGTATTGTTTCAGGTGTTGCGAATAAGTTGAAGATATAGCCCATGCTTAGACATCCTAAAACACATCCTAACATGGTTCTCCAGCTTCCTATTTTAGTTGCGATTAAGATGACGGCTCCTATTAAGGCACAAATCACAGACGTTTCTCCTAGACTTCCAGGGATAAAACCGATGATCATATCCCAGACCGAATATCCTGCACTCTGTATAGCATGTTCTACTGTGTTAGGTTGTTGGACCAGTGCGGCGACACCAAGAGGTGTTGCGCCACTGAACCCGTCAATCCATGTACTTGCGGTATTCCATACCTTTTCGCCACTAATATAGGCGGGATAGGCGAAATAAATAAAAGCTCTTCCGGTTAGTGCAGGGTTTAGAAAGTTTCGTCCTGTTCCACCAAAGATTTCTTTTCCGATTACGATTCCAAATGAAATTCCTAATGCGGTCATCCATAACGGCATAGTAGGAGGCAAGGTTAAAGGGAATAAAATACCTGTAACAAGAAAGCCTTCGTTTATTTCGTGTTTCCTGATAATAGCAAAGATAACTTCCCAAAGGCCACCTATGGCATACGACACAATGACAAGCGGCATAAAAGCTTTGAGTCCGGTAATAAAAACGGGGATAAAATCTAACGGCAGTTGACTGACTTTATGTGCTTGATAACCGGCATTAAAAATACCAAAAAGGGTACAGGGTAGTAGGGACATGACAACTAGAATCATGTAGCGTTTTGTGTCTAAGTTATCCCGAACGTGGGGGCCATTCTTTGTTGTGGTTGTTGTGCTAAACAGAATGGTATGTGTCATTTCATAAAGCGGATAAAGTTTTTCTAATTTCCCGTCTTTTGTGAAGTGTTTTTCTTGGGAATCAAGAAAAACTTTCAAAAATTTCATGATAATTCCTTTGCTATTCTGTTTTTTTCTTTTTTGAAAATGTGATCTAATTCTATTTTTGAGGGGCATACATATGTACATAATCCGCAGTCACTACAATCTAAAAAGCCTTGCTCAGTAGCGCTTTCAATATCGCCCGCGAGGATTGCTTTCATGATCAGTTGGGGTTGAGTTTCTACGGGACAGACTTCTGCACAGTACCCACATTGGATGCAAGCTCGATCACTTCCATTTAGTGCACTTGTCATGTCCCACTTGACTTGTTTAAGTAGGCCGCCTAAATAGGCTCTGGAAAAGGTGGGTTTATTAGCGCCAATGCGCATAAAATGTGCCATTTCTGATTCTTGACCTTCTTGGATTACGTTAAGCGCGTTATCGAATTGAGCGAGTGAGTCGGTCTCTTCTCGTTTTATGCCAGTAAAGACCCCGCCTGAAATGAAACGGGCTTTTTGAGTGATAGTTTCCTTGATTAATAAGTCATTAATAGGCGTCCCAACCCTTATCTCTGCGTGAGTTGGGTTGTTAATTAAAGGTCCGCCTATTGTAATAATTTGTTTTGTGGGATATTGTCCAGTCTCAAAGAGTTCTGCGATAAAGAGAACTTGTTGTGCAGATAATACCCACCCTTTATTTTCTTCTATGCTTTGTTTTCCGTAGTAGGCAAATGTTCCGGGCATATTTGCAGGATAGTTTCCTTCTAAGCTATGGGTAATGGTGTTTCCAAGGACCTTTTTTATTGATGTATTATTTTTTGAGATGCTAATTTTGGTCCGACCTAATTTTTTTAGGATATTGATGCCAAATTTGAACCTTTCAATATTGTCATTGAGCAAGATGGTAGAATCTGGAGTGTGGGGCTCGTCATTGTCAATACAGACAAAAATTGTAGGAGGTAGGTCTGTAGGTTTTGGAATTGTGTTAAAAGGTAAGGCTTTGAAAAGTGACCAAGCGCCTCCTTTTAACAATAGTTCTCTGATGTTTTCAGCTGATTTATCTTTTAGACTTGACGGCGAACATGTTTCGAAAGATTCTTTTTCTTCGTCTTTGTCTAATATTATTCGGATAGATTTTAGTGAACGACGGTCTCCATATTCAATGGCCGCTACTTTTCCTGCGCCAGGCGATAAAAAGAGGACCTTCTCATTCTTTTTGTCAATAAAGAGAGGTGTTCCAATCTTAACGTGTATACCTTCTTTTACTAATGCCTTTGGTTTAATGTGATTGATACTATTCGGATGAATAGTAATATATTTTGGTTTGGCAAACTCTATGATGGAGGTGCTCGGTTCCCCAGCAAGTTTAATATCATATGTATTGTTTACTTTTACATCATTCATTGTGTATCCAAGGTTGTAGTTTATATCTGAAAGAACGGGCTAAATTCTATAGGAAAATACGCGTTTTAACAATAACCTATTTATTGGAATAGGTATGTCAATGATATATGGGGTTATTTAATCATGTTCTATCTATCGTGGTGTTTAAGGGGTAGATCGGTTGCAGTAGTTTGGTTAGCCACCCAATTGGCCACAGGCGGCAGCTATATCTTGGCCTCGTTTAAATCGAATTGTCACGGGTATTTTATGTGAATCAATATGTTTCTTGATGGTGTGCAACTGCTCATTTGATAATGGGGTGAAGGGTATATTGGGGTGTGGGTTAAGATTGATAAGGTTAATTTTTGCACGTAGATATTTGGCTAAATGAATGAGGGCCGTTATATCTTTCTCGCTATCGTTCTTTCCTTCTATTAGGGTGTACTCTAGGGTTAGTTTTCTGTTATGAAGACTTAGATAATGATGTAGTCGTTCCGCTACTTTCATAATAGGGTTCTGTTTTTCTAAGGGCATCAGAGGTTCTCTTCTCTCAGGAATGGCGGAACCAACCGAAAATGCCAGATTGAGGAACCGTTCTTCTTCGATTAATCGGTCAATGGTTTTGATAAACCCTGATGTTGAAACGGTGATCTTTCGTTTACTGATGTTGAATCCATTTGGGTCGGTGAGTGAATCAATGGCGGTCATCACATTGTCGTAGTTTAGAAGGGGTTCACCCATGCCCATAAAGACCAAATGACTGATAG
>CAZIOF010000209.1:0-2672 GCA_964540745.1 uncultured Candidatus Marinamargulisbacteria bacterium | reverse complement strand
GGTGGTTTCAGGAAAAGCCGAGTATTTACAACTAGCAGATGGCAGACGTGTGATTGATAGCGTATCTTCCTGGTGGGCCGTTATTCATGGATATGCTCATCCACGTTTGGATAAGGTCCTGATTGAACAGTCAAAGCAATTATCCCACGTCATGCTAGGCGGACTTACCCATGGGCCTGCAAAACACTTTGCTAAACGTCTCATTGAGATAACGCCTTCTGGATTAAACCATGTTTTTTTCGGGGATAGTGGATCGGTGTGTGTGGAAGTAGCGCTCAAAATGGCTGTTCAGTATTGGCGTCAAAAAGGGTATCCCAAAAAAGGGCGATTCATTGCCTTAAAAAAGGCCTATCATGGGGATACATGCGGTGTGATGTCTGTTGGGGATCCAGACGACGGCATGCATGCCTTATTTCACGCTATTTTGCCAAAACAGTTTTTTATTTCAGCTCCTAGTTCTACACCTATAGATAAGACCCCAGTCCAGTCTGACTTGGATGAATTAGAGTTATTATTGAAGTCACATCATCACGAGTGTGCAGCCATGATTGTAGAACCCTTGATGCAGGGGGCTGGGGGCTTTAACTTCTACCATTCGACCTATCTAGATGGCGTGAGAGCCCTCTGTGATCAGTATGGCCTGTTACTCATTTTTGATGAAGTGGCCACTGGTTTTGGACGAACAGGAACATTGTTTGCAGCAGATCAAACCTCAATTAGTCCTGATATTATGGTATTAGGGAAGGGCCTAACAGCAGGGTATATGGGACATTCTGCAACATTAGCGACAACCCCTGTATTTGATGCCTTTTTAGGAAAGGATGACCAGTCAGCCTTTATGCATGGTCCTACCTTCATGGGTAATCCTCTTGCCTGCGCAGTGGGTCTGGAAAGCAGTTTGATTTTTGAAGAAGATAATTACCTAACCAAAATTGCTCATATTGAATCACAGTTGAAAGAGCGACTTCTTTGTGTAGAGGCACCAAAGGTTCAATCAACCCGTGTCTTGGGAGCTACCGGTGTGATTGAATTCAAGGCACCCGGTGATTTAGAGGGTTATCAAGCCTATGCCTTAGAAAAAGGGGTATGGTCCCGCTGTTTTGGTCCCTACTTGTATACCATGCCACCCTATATCATTTCTGATAAGGCACTCCATCAGATACTTGATGTGATGTTAGATTGGAGTAAGCAGCCTTGAGAAAAATATTCTGATCTATATCCAGATCTGGATCTGACCAAGTAGTTAAGCAATTAAGGTCTCATAATAGAAAATACGCGACACTTTTTATTGAGACATTTCAACTTCGAGAAGGTACTTTAATCCCACAAGAAAGCGTTTATCGTCTTTTGTATTTATATGAACAGACAGGAGATTTACCGAATATTAATATTGAGCAGATGATCGTAGGGAACGATTTTTGGAAGTCTTAAAATAGTAGGCAACTATCAGCACTAAGTCTAATATTTTATTTGGATGTGAGGCCCCTAATAGAGCTAATAGTAAAGTCTTGTTCAGACTTATTGCATAAACAAGATGGGCCCTATTCCTGTCCCGTATTTTTGGTATTACACCGAAATAATATGGCCTTATTAGGCCGTATCCTAAAATAAAAACTAGGGCTTCTATTTTACCAATTTAAATCACCAAAAAAACATAAAAAAAGAAAGTGATCAGTCTGACCTCTTAGCCGTCTATCGGGCACTATGCCGCTAAGATAGGGAACTTGAATACGGTGGCGTGTCTCATCAAGGGATACCTTAACAGCCCTGCCTCATATATAACTCAAGATAAGACATTGTTTTGGAAACAGTTTGCTAATTTTAGTGCAGAAAAGACTTGTTTTGGAATGCAGGTAACAGCATTATTAATACAGGCGAGTATTTTAAGATAAGCTTTTAGGTCTCTTGATATTTTTCATAAAGAGTTTGATCGGGCGTGTTAAGGACGAGATGGGGATAGCGTTTCTTCATGGATTCAGCAAAAAGAAAGTCTAGATGACCGATGGATGTGGGTGAATAGCCCATGACATGCTCCCAAACATCCCAACGTTCCATGCAGAGATAAATAAGGCTTTCATGGGCATTGTAGGTTAATAGTTTTTTATAGAGTGCGTCATACATGGCCAAACGAGTTGGCTTAGGGTAGCGTAATTTCTTATCAGGACCTAAACTCATTTCAGAAGCAGTGAGAACAGAGGCTGGAAAATTCTCTTCCATTTTATGCTTCATTTCGGGATTAAAGCGTAAGCTTCCCATGGAGATCCAGGCTACTTGGGATATGGGAACGAGACTAAAAATGGCATCCACTAAATCATCATACTCAGATGCTGCATTAGGGTAATCAATCATGGGATCAAAATGGAAACCTAGAAGATAACCAGCATCAGAGACCTTTTTAATCGCGGAAAGACGGTCTTCCAAAGACGCTGTTTTATGCTCCTGCTTACGTATTATAGTGTCTGTATTCATGGACCAAGAGACCACTGTTTTCTGTTGATGATCCAACTCTAGAATCGTGTCCACACAATCAGATTTTGTTTTTTGTGCCATATCAGTATTAGGCTATGTTCGGTAGGCCTTTATATGATTTTCAGCTTGAGCGGTCATTTTTTCATGGGCTTATGTATCACCCAATTCGGTTGTCGCAATCGTATTATAGCGCCTAGGTGGGG
>CAZIOF010000208.1:0-2943 GCA_964540745.1 uncultured Candidatus Marinamargulisbacteria bacterium | reverse complement strand
TTGGAGTAAGTAGGGGGTACCCCTCAGTATTAGGGCCAAATTTGAATCTTGAGTTTGTTCGATTTAAAAAATATCCAAAAGTGAGAATTATGGGTATAGTGCATCAAGGCAATCGGGAAATCGTTTATGATGCTATTCAGCGAATGCCATTGTTAAAACAAAAGAGAATTCTTTTTTATTCAGGAATTCAGAACCCTTATACTCAGTTATATGGAGTTCAACTTAATCTACGCTTTTCAACAACTGTTGGTAAACGTTGCTATGGTATTTTTAAGTATCCCAACGTATTAAAACACGCCCTATTTCTTGTCCGAATGGGACATAAATATAGGTGTATCAAAAAAGAACCCTTAGACTTTGGTTCAAGACTGCACCTTATAGGCTTTAACGGAAAGAATCAAAATCGAGATGAGATTGACATTGGTTCAAAGCCATATAAAATTGAAAAAAGCCAACCAGGCCAATTTGGAACTCAATTACGACTTGTTAATGATGAGGGGGATGTCTATGTTAAGGAGGTAATACATTTTGGGAATACCGACTATGTCGTTAATAGGATATTGGGTAAGGGGGGCTTTGGAACGGTTGTTCTTGTTACAGATACAGTATTTAGCTATGAACGTAGCCTTAAAATTGTTCCAAGAGGTTGGAAAAGTGACTTAGAAAGACATGGGTATGAGTTAGTTAAATCACTAGATTCCGAAGGGATTTGTCAGGTATATGACTATAAGGAAGGACAGGCTAATTTAATGATACTGATGGAATATATAAAGGGACGAACTTTATATAATGTTTTGACGAAACAAAGGTTAAGTAATCAGCAGAAAAGAAGTGTATTCAATCAACTTTTAAGCACGCTAAAAGTGTTACATGAAAGTGGGGTTTATCATTGTGATTTAAAGCCTGAAAATATACTTTGTTTTGATGATGAGCAAAAACAACTAACTATTAAAATGATTGATTTTGGTTGTGCCCAAAATAGTGCCCAACTTACGTCCTCACATCTTTTAGGTACAAGAGGATTTATTCTGCCAGGTGAACAGACTTTCACAAGAGAAAATCTTAGACGATTTGATGCCTATGCATTAGGTGTTGTATTACTAGAGTTATTTACGAATTGTAACTCGGGATTTGTTACATCCTCTAACCCTACTCGTAAACAGCATTTGAAGGCACTTAAATGTGCCCATCATAGCTTAAGGGTTGATTGGATTTTAGAGGAACATATCAGAGGTCTTCTAACAAAAGGAACAGAAGTGGCAACATTAGATAAACTGTATCATTCAATTGAGAAAAAAGTAGCATAGAGTGGGCAGTCAGGACGCCTTTATTTTCTGTTGAAGGTATTTATAGAGTGTTGTTTTTCCAATTTGAAGGTATTGGGCAGCCTCTTTTTTAGTGAGCCCTTGCTTTAAGAGTTGAGAAATAGCACCGGTAATGAGCTCTTGGACCATACGGTTAAGAGGCGACTTAGCTGTAAGTTGGTCTTGAATATAATTTTCTAAAGACGATTTATCTGAGTGTATGTGAGCGTGTAGCGATTTTTCAGAATAAAAAATAAGCGATTTTTCTGTAATGCGATTTTGGGTTTGGAGTAGAAGGGCTCGTTGGAGAACGGCCTTTAATTCACGTATATTGCCCGGCCACTGGTAGCTCATGAGTATCTCTCGAGCCTTGAAAGCGATCTCCGGAATGGGCGTGTCAGGAGGCGTTAGTTGTGTTAATAAGGTAGGAATGAGTCTCATGAGACGTTTAGGTTGACGATATAAGGGCTGCAACTCGATAATATGGTTGGCTAAGCGTTGATAGAGATCAAACCGAAAGTCTTTTGTATGAATCTTTTCCAATAGGTTAGCATTAGTGGCTGCAATAATAGTGGTTTTCAATTGAATAGGGGTATGATCCCCAATTTTGTAGTAGGTTTGGGTATCTAAGAGCTCAAGGAGCTTTGATTGCATAGCCGGGCTCATGTCGCCCACCTCATCTAGGAAGAGGGTGCCGTGTTGGGCCTTTTCTATACGCCCCACTTTAGTAGTATCAGCGCCTGTAAACGCCCCTTTTTTATAACCAAAAAGTTCAGATTCAATGAGATGGTCGGGGATACTAGGACAATGAATGGGGATAAAAGGGCCTGTTGCCTGAGTGAGATGATGAATCAATTGAGCAAGGGAGGTTTTCCCTGTTCCAGAATCGCCCAAAATAAGGTGTTGTTTACTTTGTTGAATCAAACGCAATTGTTGAGAGTCTAGGCAATCAAAGTAGAGTTGAAGTTGTTTCAGGATATGTTGGTCGTTATGACGTGTTGACATGGCCCCTCTTTAACGAACGTTGTAATAAGTGTTGCGATTATAATACAGTTTAAGGGGATTGTCTATTTGAATAGATATAAATATGCGACAGGGTTATGAGACGGATTAACACGCTAAAATTGTGTCATAACCTCATGATAAAAAAAGTGTGTCATAAACCATCGTTTATGAGACAGACTACATCACAAAGAAAACTACATTCTTGCCCCGGCTTCTTGGGCTTGAGCTTGAACTTGAGTCTGTTCTGCTCTTGCAAGTAAGGGGGTTATATTCGTGTGTACTACGTGTGCCGCCAGGTCCCGTGGAGTTTTTCCATTACTATTAGTAACAGTCGGATCGGCCCCGGCGTTTAGGAGAGCTTCAACAATGTTTAGTTTGCCGAATTGAGCTGCGATTTGGAGGGGGGGTGTGCCGTGTTTTGTTTGAGCCTCTATCTTAGCGCCATGTTGAAGGAGTATTTCAAGAATATCTTTATGGCCGTAGTCAGCTGCGATATGGAGTGGGGTCCAGCCGTATTTTGTTTGAGCCTCTTTATTCGCGCCATGTTGAAGGAGTGTTACAAGGATATCTTTTTGTCCCTCTTGAGCTGCGGCATGGAGTGGGGTATGTCCTGATGTTATTTGAGTCTCAATCT
>CAZIOF010000207.1:0-7275 GCA_964540745.1 uncultured Candidatus Marinamargulisbacteria bacterium | reverse complement strand
TTTGGAAGAGCGGCTCAATGGGTTAGAAGATGCTTCCTGTGCCGAGTTTAAGGGCCTTCAAAATGAGGTAGACGATCAATTATCGGGTGCCCCAAGTGAGTGGGACTATCTAAGCCTGATGTTATGTAAGGCTAAGGTGCTAAGAGTCCTTGTAAACTATTGGGGTCACCCCGTTCGCCTCGTTGTAGAACGCCATTAAGTCCTGTTAATCGTCAATATGGTCCTCGTAGTCAACGACGATTTTTTTAAGGCACTAAGACCACTTTAGTAGGACTTGCTTGATCAGGTCCTATTCAGGCTATTTAAAGGACATGGATGTATTTGTCTAAATGAGCTAGTATAGCGAGTATTATGAGTAAAAAAGTACCGAGAGTCCTCATCTTGGGCCGTCCTAATGTGGGGAAATCAACCTTGATTAATAAAATTATTCGTTCTCGAAAAGCGATTACGCTTGATGAGCCTGGAATAACACGTGATATTGCGTCTTTTCCTGCCCAATGGAAGGGTAAGCATTTTCTGATTTTAGATAGTGCAGGGATATTTGCAGGTGATACGGATGGTATTGCCTTACAAGATAAGGCGGAGGAAGCTGTAAAAAATGCTATTGAAAAATCAGATAAGATCATTTTTCTCGTGGATTATAAGACGGGACTACATCCGTTAGATAAATCTATCGCAATGTTGTTGAGAACAGTGGGTCAGAAGGTCGTGGTGGGTGTTAATAAATGTGATGACCCCACCAAAGCGTCTGATGTGGGAGAGTTTTATAAATTAGGATTTGGTGAACCTATCGCGGTTTCCTCTGTGCATGGCTTGGGTATTTTTGAGTTGTTAGATGCGGCAATAGAGGGGATTCACTATACGCAAGATTTAGAAGATATTTATAAAACGTCTTATAAGATTTCTTTTGTGGGGCGTCCAAATGTGGGGAAATCTTCTTTGTTGAATGCTATTACTAATGATGACCACGTGTTAGTGGATGATACAGCAGGTACTACTCGTGATGCAGTAGAAGTCTTTTTTGAGTATCAAGATGATAAATATGTATTTGTGGATACGGCAGGTCTTCGTCGAAAAGCACGTGTTTCTGAAAATGTGGAGTATTATTCGGTTGTTCGTACCAATAATGCGATTTCTGCCGCAGATCTTGTTGTTATTGTGCTTGAACCAGAGCCGTTTATGACCGATCAAGATAAAAAGGTGATTAATCAGATTGTTGAGCAACATAAGAACGCGATTGTGTTTGTCAACAAATGGGATCAAACGGAGCGTACCGATCAGGCACGAAAGGATATGATTGCCATTGCACGGTATTATGTGCCCGCATTGGAGTATTATCCGTTTCTTTTTGGTTCTGCTCTGGATAGGATTAATATAGGTAAATTATTTAAGTCTATTCCTGAGGTTATTCAATCAGGCGAAAAACGTGTCTCAACAGCGGAACTGAATCGATTTGTTGAACGGGTTGTTAAGCAGAATCCGCCACCATTGAAGAAGGGTAAGCGTATTAAGATCTTATACAGTACTCAGGCGGATGTGTCGCCTCCTACATTTGTGTTTTTTGTGAATCAAACAACAAAGGTGGACAAGGAGTATGAGCGCTTTCTAAGTAAACGAATTCGTCTTAACTTTGGTGGGTTTGAGGGGAATGGCGTTTGTATTAAATTTAAGCTAAAAGAGCCACGAAAACGCCGAGGTTAGTTAAGGTGCGCATAGAGTTAATTATGACCGGTGAAGAGCTTCTTGATGGTCGTGTTCTTAACGCTAATGAAGCTACTATTACGGGCCTTTTATGTGAAGAGGGGTGGCAGGTCAGTCGGTCTGTGACGGTGGGTGATGATCCCCTTGAATTGGAGACCGCTATTACGGAAGCTTGTTCCCGTTCGGAAATTGTTATCATGACGGGTGGGTTAGGGCCTACAGATGATGATCGGACATCGTCTGTTATTGCATGTTGCTTAGAGACGCCTTTAGTCTTGAATCAGAGGGTATTAGATGGCTTGATGGCGCGTTATAAGAAGCGTGGTATGGTGATGCCAGAATCCAATCGTAAACAGGCGATGATTCCCGATTCAGCAACACTTATTTCCAATCCTAATGGGACGGCGCCTGGTTATCGATGTTCATTTAAAAAGGCCCTTCTTTTTGCATTGCCTGGGGTGCCTTCTGAAATGAAAGTTATGCTTCTTGATGACGTCATACCAACTTTGAAAAAAGAGTTTTCTATCGATTTACCGGCTTGTGGTTCTATTCGTTTAACGTGTTTTGGTTGTGGTGAGTCTGAAATAGCAGATCGGTTAACGCCTCTCTATCCTCTTGCTGAAGGCGTGGAGATAGGTTACCAGGTCACTTTTCCTGAAATAAGGATTATCATTAAATATCGTGATCCAGTTGTCTTGAAAGATTCTTTTGTATCTAAGATGAAGCAGTGTTTAGGTGATGTTTTGATCAGTGATTCTGGCGTATCCCTTCCTGAAGTTGTCTTTAATATATGCAGGGATAACCATATTAGATTAGCTATTGCTGAATCATGTACAGGGGGATTAATTAGTTCACTTATGACGCAGTTTTCAGGAGCCTCCGATGTTCTTCATTCGTCAGTAATTAGTTATTCGAATGCCTCTAAAGTGAGTCTTCTGGGTGTTTCAGAAGTGTCTTTGGAACGTGATGGTGCCGTGAGTGAGGCAGTGGCAAAAGAGATGGCTCAAGGTGTTCGTGCTTTAGGTGATGCTGATATTGGTTTATCTGTTACCGGTATTTCTGGACCCACTGGTGGAACAGATGAGAAACCTGTGGGGTTAACAGTCGTTGGGTATTCAGATAAACATCGTACGTATGCAAAAACCTTTCAGTTAGGGAAAAAGCGATTAAGAAATCAACGTTTAGCTGCATACTGGTTGCTTTCTCTTCTATTAACAGAGCTACAGTCTACGTAGATTGAAAGTACCGTGCTTTTAGAGAGGGTGAGTTTCAGTGCCGAAGAGGTTGATTAGAGATTATCTATAGTCTCTCATTGTAATGGCATATAATTGTAATTTTAGTTGTGTTAGTTTCATAACAGGGTTGTATAGAATAAAAAATGAACGGTATCTACTCTTCTATCTTATCTTAAATTGGTGTTCTTAAACGTCAATTTTGAGAAACCGTAGCAAGGTGTTTTATGCGTTAAAGAGGTATAGTTTTAGGCGTTTATCTCTATTTAATTCAAGCTTTTTAGCGGCATTACCCTGGTTTTGGCTGAGCTGTAAAAAGCCGGCACTATCCCAAGTGAGTACCAATTCGCCTTTAGAAACAGATCCAAAGGTTGGTTGGATTCCGGTTATATTGAATCGGTCAAATTTTAATGCCACTCTATCTGGTTCACCTAGTTTTTTAAGGTCACGTTTATGGAAATTTAGAATACAGTTTCCAAAATGGTCAATATGTAAAATGTCTAGTAGGAGATGATCGATGTCTTGTTGGGAGGGGTCTATTTTAAAGGTTTGAACGTTATGAAAGGGTGATAACCAGTGTTTTGGGAGTGTATTTGAGGCAAGTTTAGCAGCGACAGGTGAAAAGACATCTCGTCCATGAAAGGTGTGGCAAACCTTGTTTGGAAGTTGATCGATGTTGATACTAAAGGCTTCAAAATTATGGTCATGGCAGATGTGGCTTAGGACACCGTTATTGGGTGCTATAAATGAGTAATGGTTTGTTTTAAGAAGGAGTGCTTCGCGGTTGGTCCCAACACCAGGATCAACAACTATCATGAAAATAGTACCTTCAGGAAACGTATGATAGGCGTTATAGAGACAGAAGGCGGCCTGTTTAATATCATAAGCATTAATGGTATGTGAGATATCGGTAATGTTGAGTTGACTAGGGCCTTGGTTAGTTAAAGCCCCTTTTATTGCGCCTACATAGCCGTCAGAGGTTCCAAAATCGGTAATAAGGGCAATACATTGTCTCATGGATGGACATTATTATAACATGGTCCTTAATGAGTTCCCTAAAAAGATTATTTATGACTTACTTATTAAGTTGTGTTTTGTCTGATTGAGACCTAATACTTGAGATTAAGGACGGATCATTATGCTACAGGCGATTGAAGATTATATTCATAATACGAAAGAGGCCTCTTTAGAGGAACTATACGAATTTTTGCGTATTCCTAGTATTAGTACAGATTCGAGATATAAGGATGATATTGATCGATGTGCCCAGTTTTTGAAGGGGTATCTTGATGGAATAGGGCTGGAGAAAACGACTATATATGAAACAAAGGGTCATCCTATTGTTTATGGGGAATGGTGTGGTGCTCCGGATAAACCGACGGTTCTGTTGTATGGTCATTATGACGTTCAACCCCCTGATCCATTAGAACTATGGCAATCCCCCCCCTTTCAGCCAGAGTGTCGGGATGGACAAATTTATGCAAGAGGTGTTTCAGATGATAAGGGGCAGGTATTTTGTCATTTAAAGAGTATTCAGGCTTTTTTAAGTGAACATGGTGAACTACCCGTGAATATAAAAATTCTGATTGAAGGTGAAGAAGAGATAGGGAGTCCCAACCTGACGCCTTTTGTGGAAGCGCATACGGATTTATTAAAGGCAGATACGGTTTTAATTTCGGATATGCCTATGTTTGCTGAAGATAGGCCGTCATTATGTTTAAGCCTGAGAGGCCTTGTCTATATGGAATTAGAGGCAGTTGGCGCCAATCAGGATCTTCATTCAGGTCAACATGGTGGACCTGTACCTAATCCTATTCATGCCTTAGCAAATCTTATTACTTGTTTAAAAGATTCTGATGGTCGGGTTATGATTCCTGGTTTTTATGATGAGGTGGCTTCTGTTCCACCTACTATTCAGAAACAACTTCAAGAAGGGTTGTTTGATGTTGATGGTTATAAGACACAGTTAGGCTTAACCACATTAGTGGGTGAAAAAGGGTTTTCAACCTGTGAACAACAGTGGTTTCGTCCTACGCTGGATTGTAATGGTATTATAGGGGGTTATACAGGTGAAGGTGCTAAAACAGTTATTCCGTCTAAAGCCTCGGCTAAAATTAGCATGAGGCTAGTCGCACATCAGGATCCAGATGAAATTGTGTCTGCATTTATGACCTATGTTAAGGAACAGTGTCCCCCAGGGATTACCTTATCTGTAAGTGCTCATTCAACGGCTCATCCTGCAATGGTTGATGCGGACCAAACAGCTGTAAAGGCTGCGCAACAGGCGATAAAAAATATTTATGGAAAAGATCCGTTATTCTTAGGTGAGGGGGGAACTATTCCAGTTGTGTCTGAATTTGAACGTTTGTTGGGCATACAGTCCGTGTTGATGGGTTTAAATTTACCAAATGATGGGATCCATGCTCCCAATGAACATTTTAGTGTTAAAAACTTTTATAATGGTATCTTAACATCAGCCCATTTTTGGAATGAATATGCTCGATCCTACTAATCTATATTTTATTTTTTCGCTTGGTCTAGGTGTGTTTATACAGGGGATCGTGGGATTTGGTTTTGGTTTGATTACGGTACCATTATTGGCCATTGTTTTTTCAGCGAAATCGGTGATTCCTTTTGTTTTAGTCTTAAGTCAGTGTGTTAATATTCTTTTGATTGGTTATTATCGTAGATCCATCTCATTAAGCCATTATTGGCCGCTACATGGCATGGCGATTGTAGGGTTGCCTGTTGGGTTTTGGGTGTTTTCTATTGCTACAGAATTATTCTTGAAAGCGATTATAGGGTGTTTAGTGTTGGCAGGGGTTCTTGTTTATTCATTACAGTTTTCTCGCCCAACAGTTTATGAAAAAGCAGGGCTTTCCCTTGCAGGTTTTTTTAGTGGGTGTTTAACTAGTGCAGCAGGTACAGGTGGGTTACCAATCGTCTTTTTCTTTTTAAACCAGAATAAAGAAAAGACAGAGTTTAAGGGTAACATGGGTGTTTGCTTTGTATTGATGGGATTTATTGTTATTCCTCTTTTTTGGTTTTTTGGACTTATAACTAGGGCTATCTTACTGAAGGCGCTTCTTTATTTACCCTGGACAGTGGCTTGTTTTTTGCTGGGCCTATCCATAGCGGGGCGTGTGAATCAAGGTTTATTCAGGCGGATTGTCTTGGTGTTGTTATTTGTGATTGGACTTGTATTGTTACTAACAACGTTTGGGTTGAACGATGTGTCGTTATAATACTGTCGTGGGGGTGAATACCCCATGGTAGCTGATGTTTACGGTTTTTTGTTTTACGTTGATTATGAGACATCATATCTCTAGAAAATTGACGATTTTTTAATCGATAATTATGTGAGGCTTAGTGTGTTTACAAGTTACAAAGTGCTTTCTATATCAAAAGGTGTTAGTGACGCAGTCCCGTCTGTTTTAGATGCAATAGAGGGATTTGATTTGTCTGTCTATCACAATCCGAAAGATTGTGTTGATGCTCTTTTTAATCGTTTTGTGGCTCATATCTCTCAATATTGGAGATATGCTTCGAATGATGCATTATCGGGTGATTTGCTTTCAAAAAAAGAGAGGGTCCATACAGATTGTGGTGTTATTGCGATTGCTTTTCTAAGATTAGTCAAACATGTTGGGTTATGTTTAGAGCGCCGCCTTGAGATATTGGATCCCGTGCAAATGGGGGGGCATAAAATTCTTCTGATTAATCTTCCTTTCTTTGACTCTAGTTGGAATTTTCGTGTTAGAAATCCTGGGGAAGATTTTATAGCGGAATTGTTTTCTGTTCATTATTATTGTCAAGTGGGTGGTAAGTATTACGATCCTACATTTCTCATTTCTTCAGAAAATAAAGATTATCTTAATCCTATTTATATGAAGCGTTTAAGAGAAGAGGATTCAACGTGTTATGTGGCTATTGAGGTACCTTTTATGAGAGTGGACTCTAATGGGGAGGGTGGTTATATATTTAGTGATAAACCGTGTGTGATTCCTCATGGAAGTTTGTGTCGTCAAGAAGACGGCTATTAATTTTAAGGTTTTGTGATACGTATAAACTAGTATCATCTCATAGTCGTCAGTTTACATTGAGGGAGCTTTGTGATGGTAAATATATGTTTTCGGGTTACGGATCATTGCCTCTACATGGGAATAGTGTGTTAAGTTACCTTGGTGATAGAAATGGTCACTGTTGGGGATTTGTGTATGCTACTTTTTGTCGTATTAAAGATAAAGGTGTGGCACCTTTATATAAGGAACTTGATAGTTCTGTTGATATAGCCTCACAGAGGGTGTTTTGGGATAATGTTCGGTTTTGGCAGGCTGAACTT
>CAZIOF010000206.1:0-4769 GCA_964540745.1 uncultured Candidatus Marinamargulisbacteria bacterium | reverse complement strand
TGGCGTAGTTGTATATACTTTTGTACAAATACCGCGTTTTTGTGGACAATTCTCTAAAGCTGGGGCCTTACCCTTAACCTTTTTTGATTTCCGTTTTTTTCTAATTAATTGATTTGCTGTTGGCACTTTCTACTCCTCCTTGAAACAGGATTTTGATAGTATCGAAATATAGTTGTATTGTCAATAAACTATTTGGATATTTTACGATGCCCCTTCTGTGATTAACTTTTCTTGCTCAATAAGTTGTTCGTCATCTATGTCACTTGCGCATGCTTCCAATCCTATTCTGCCATAACGATTAAAACCCGTTCCAGCAGGAATTAATTTACCAATAATGACATTTTCTTTGAGGCCATACATTGGATCTATCTGCCCTTCAATTGCGGCCTTAGTTAACACGCTAGCAGTTTGTTGAAAAGATGACGCTGAAACAAAGCTATCTGTATTAAGTGATACACGCGTTATTCCTAATAGAAGGTTAGTTGCTACAGCTGGTTTTTTACCATCGGCAATAAGCTTATCATTCTCAGACTTAAAGATACGCATATCAACCATTTCATTAGGAAGAAAACGACTATCTCCATTTTCCACTATAGAAAATTTACGAGTCATTTGCCGAACAATAAGTTCGATATGTTTACTATTAATTGCCACACCTTGAGAACGATACACTCGTTGAACTTCATGTTCGAGATATCGTTGTGTTTGCTCAAGACCACGAGTCTCTAGAATGTCGTGCGGGCTAAAGATACCTTCGGTAATATTGTCACCACATTGTATTTTTTGTCCAGAATAAACCGCAATTCTTGCTTTTTTGGATATTTTATACTCTTTTTTAACATCTGGATTAACAACCCTAACTATTCTAATGTCTTCAGATTCAGTTAATTCAACAACTCCAGTAACCTGTGATAAAACAGCTGATTCTTTAGGTCGTCGAGCTTCAAAGAGTTCTTCAACACGGGGTAAACCCTGTACAATGTCTTTTGTTAGAGATGAATCCGTTGCCGCAATACGTTCAATAAATAGAATATCGTTTTCTACAACCTTGCTTTTATCCTTAATTAAAAGTTTAGCTCCCTTACCAACGGGGTAAGCGTGAATGGGCATTAACTTAATTAAATAGTTTTTATCACTATCTGCACTTTCGGGTTCTATCGCTCTAATAATTCCACCTGAAGAAAATGTTTTAGTACCAGTAATAGTGTCGCCAGCTAGGACTCTATCGCCTACCTTAAAGTTTGATGATGCCTTTTTGGTAACCTTAACATCAACCTCTTCTAGATCGAGTGACTTCAAAAAGATCTCACCCGGAGATTCTACCGTAAGATAATCAGTTCCAGTATCTTCATCCTGAAAAGTTTTAACTTTAATATTTTCAAGACTGATAACACCTTCCGCTTTGGAAAAATAATAATTATCAAATGGATCATAGCCCCCTAGGGAATCCCCAACAACAACCTTTTGCTTGTTTTTAACAGATAAAACGGTGCCCTTAGATAATGTATATTCATTTAAAAAGTCACGGTCTTTAATATTAATAACACAATCTTTAGTCAATACAGCTTGTTTTTTATTTTGAAAAGGTACTAGGCTAATGGAAAGATCCGTAGGAAAATCAACAACGCCAGCATGGTTACTCTTAATCTGGATTTTAGAAGAACGACGTAAGTCAACACCACCTGTATGGAAGGTACGCATTGTTAACTGCGTTCCTGGTTCACCAATAGATTGTGCGGCAATAATACCAACCGCTTCACCCAAATTAATAAGTTTACCGGAACCAAGATCAACTCCATAACATTTTTGACATACACCACGTAGTGTTTTGCATCTATAAATACTTCGTGTTTTAACAGACTTTATACCGGCTGTTTCGATTGCGTTCGCCTGTTCAAAGGTTAATAGGTCACCCGCTTTTGCTAATTTTTTTCCCTTAGCTTTAACATCTTCTGAACAAGTACGTCCTTCCAACGACTCTGCAAGACTTACAATAGTGTCAATACCATCTTTTAAAGCCTCAGTGACTACGAAATCAGTAGTACCACAATCTTCTTCTGTAATTATGACGTCTTGAGCAACATCAACAAGACGACGTGTTAAATACCCAGAGTCGGCTGTACGCAAGGCTGTATCAACAAGACCCTTTCTAGCTCCATAAGATGAAATAAAGTACTCGGTAATAGATAAACCTTCTTTAAAGTTAGACTTAATTGGGATATTGACAGTACGTCCCTGAGCATCAGACATTAATCCACGCATACCGGCTAACTGTCGAACCTGATCCATATTACCTCTAGCACCTGAATTTGCCATAATAGAAACGTTATTTAGAGCGCCAAGGGATTTAGTTAATTCTTCGGTAACAGAATGAGTTACATTTCGCCATATTTCATTGGTCCCATGTGTTAAGTCATCCTCTGATAACTTTCCTTTTTCAACGAGATTTTGAAGTTTAATAACTTCTTTCTCCGCAGAAGAAATGATATCCTTTTTACGTTGAGGAATTTTCATATCATCAACAGAAATAGAAATACCTGACAAGGTAGAATACTTAAACCCTATTGCCTTGAGACTATTAACGAGATGTCCCGTTAAAAATGAGCCCAATTTATAGTACCACTGGTAAACTAATTGCCCTAATTGTTTTTTTCCTATTTTCTCATTGATGAAAAAGTCAACTGGCATAGAATGCATACGAAGAACTTTCCAAATGCTTCTATTAAATAAAATGCGTCCAACAGAGGTTACTTCCCAGTTTCCTTGTATACGCACTTTAATTTCAGCTTGAATATTAACAGTTTGAGTTTCCCATGCACGAATCGCTTCATCAGTATTAGCAAAATATTTACCTTTACCCAATTGCTCATCAGGATTTATAACAGTAAGAAAATAAACACCAAGAACCATATCTTGAGAAGGAGTGACTATGGATCTTCCACTAGAAGGCGATAAAATATTGTTAGTCGACATAATTAGTAGCCAACACTCTGTTTGGGCCTCTAAGGAAAGCGGAATATGAACCGCCATTTGGTCACCATCAAAATCAGCATTAAAGGCCGTACATACCAAAGGATGAACTTGTATAGCAGAACCTTCAACCAATATTGGCTCAAACGCTTGAATACCTAAGCGATGAAGAGTAGGTGCTCTGTTAAGAAGAACCGGTTGCCCTTTAATAACTTCTTCTAGTACATCCCAAACGACAACTTCTCGTTATTCAATTTTACGCTTAGCACTTTTCACATTTGAGACATGGCCGTACTCAACTAATTTACGAATAATAAATGGTTTAAATAGCTCAAGGGCCATTTCCTTTGGTAATCCACACTGATGAAACTTTAAATGTGGACCGACAACAATAACCGAACGACCTGAATAATCTACCCGTTTACCAAGGAGATTTTGACGAAAACGTCCTTGTTTACCCTCAATGATATTCCCCAACGATTTCAAAGGTCTGCCATTCGCACCAGTAACTGAACGTCCACGTTTTCCATTAGAAATTAGAACATCAACAGATTCCTGAAGCATCCGCTTTTCATTACGAATAATCATTTCTGGAGCACCAATATCAATGAGCCGTCGAAGTCTATTATTCCTATTAACGACTCTACGATAAAGATCATTTAAATCGGATGTGGCAAAACGACCTCCTTCTAATTGAACCATTGGTCTCAAATCAGGTGGCATAACTGGAATAGCTTCAAGAACCATCCATTCTGGTCGATTTCCTGACTTAGTTAGCGCTTCAATAACACGAACTTGTTTAGTAAGCTTGGCTCTTTTTTGGCCTTTTACATTTGGTAAAAGATTTCGCAGATCGGTACACATTGTTTCTAAATCGTATTGTTTCAATATTTCTTTGATAGATTCTGCACCAGTAGCAATTTGTATTTTATCCCCAAATTCATCTTTGATTTTAAAATAGTCGTTATTATCAACAAGATCCTTTACTGCAAATTTTCCCTCAAGACTCGGGTCAACACCGGTTACAATGTAAGAATCATAATAAATAACTTCTTCGACCTCACGAGTAGGCATATCCATAATCACAGAAAGATAACTTGGAATTCCTTTTAAAAACCAGATATGTGCAACCTTAGCAGCTAATTCAATATGCCCCATACGTTCTCGGCGAACTTTTGAATGGGTAACTTCAACACCACACCGCTCGCAAACAATACCCCTATATCTAACTCGTCTATATTTACCACATGAACATTCCCAATCTTTTACAGGACCAAAGATTTTTTCACAAAATAATCCACGTCTTTCGGGCTTAAATGTACGGTAGTTAATTGTTTCTGGCTTTTCAACTTCACCATAGGACCAAAAACGGATCCGTTCTGGCGATGCTAAACCAATCTGCAAATAATCAAAATCGCTCGGCGAATTTACTAACATAAATTGTCTCCTTTATCTTGTGTCAACTTCGGTACCATCACCAGTAATAACTTTGACATCAAGGGCTATAGACCTTAATTCTCTTAATAGAACTCTAAAAGATTCAGGCGTACCTGGACGCGACAAACATCTTCCCTTAATAATGGCCTCATAGGCCTTAGCTCGACCGGTTAAATCATCTGATTTGATGGTTAACATTTCCTGTAGTGTATGAGCGGCTCCGTAGGCCTCTAAAGCCCAAACTTCCATTTCACCAAAACGTTGGCCTCCATATTGTGCCTTACCTCCTAATGGTTGTTGTGTCACCAATGAATATGGCCCCGTCGAACGTGCATGAATCTTGTCCTCAACCAAATGTATTA
>CAZIOF010000205.1:0-5759 GCA_964540745.1 uncultured Candidatus Marinamargulisbacteria bacterium | reverse complement strand
ACTGTCTGTTTGAGGGTGGGATGGGGCCAGTTTCTTGTTTCCTGAAAATGAATGTATAGCCCCTTTTCCTGCACGCCCAAGTGCATAAAGAGGTGAACCGGCTACCAGTAGAGAGGCTGTCACAATCGTTTTAATGCCTTTAAAGAAAGAAGTGCAACTGTTCCATAGTTTTGTTCCAGTTGATACAGGATTAAGGTTTTTTTGGGGATAAGACGAGTAGGTTTAAGGACTTTCGTGAATCAGGAATGTGTCCCTTATCTCGTAAACTTACGTCATAAAGAGGGCCGATATCTGTTAATTCTGGCCGTGTTTTAGTTTCTATAGTATTTAATACTTTTATAATGGCCGGACGATCTAGTTTTGATAGACTACTACGTGTCATGTCACCTTTAATATCTAAATCTTCGGTTCCTGTTCGATGATAGGCCTTTTCTTTATTAACTGTTTGAACTTGTGGCTAAAACTGGCTCATCATGATGCCAGGAATAAGAATGCAGCAAGTAAGTTTATCAAGCTCCTCTTTAGAGAGTAGGGTAATATTTAGCTCGCTTTGGTTCAACGGTTTATGTATCAGGTTTAAGGTATTATCGTTCTCAGTTTGTTTGGTGCTGTTTCTAGGGTATTCTTCATAGACAGTCATTTGGTCCGTTTTTATGTCCTCAATAATGTGGTTAATGATTGTGGAAAATCTAAAGGACTCTTCTTTTTCAGCCTTAACTTGATTACGTGTAAGGTGATGTGATGCAAAGTTGTAGATCCAGTGTTGTTTTCCTGACACTAATCGGCACTCTTGAGGCGTAACTTGACAGGTTAGAAAGGCAATCTTTTCGTTTTTGAAGTTCGTTAAAATAATACTTATGGCCTGTTTTGGTAACAGGTCTTTAATTTGGTTTATTAGTGGGATGTCGTTATCTATTCCTGGGGTTGTCATATAAGATTCCTTTTAGTTCGTATAGAGGATTGCATTGTTTGCTTCTATGGCATGTAGTTTAGCTCTTCTTTTGATAATGAATATGTGTAGGATAACTCTGTTGTTTCTTGGCCTTCCACATAGGTTATTGTTGAATCACTCATGGTAAGGCAGTAAAGGGGGTGATCCATTTGTTTATCGTCACGTTTCGCTATAATGAGAGTTTTTCCTTCTGCTTCGGGGTTTTTGAAAAAAGGGATTGTAAGTGACTGTATATCTGTATGAAGTTTTGTCAGAGCTTGATTAATGGTTGTATCGTTATTGGTTATCATGAGTGTCCCTTTCCTTAACATGACTTTTGTTAATTACTTATAACTTAATATCGTTATAATAGCGCCTGATTTAGCCCCTGTACATGGTTGTTTTATTATCTAGGCTCGAAATGGTTGTATGTCATTTATTTAATCGTAAAACAGCTAAAATTTTAGACCTTTATTGGAATTGTCTTATGGCTTGACTATTAAAATATAACAAAATTAGTTATAAACCAAGCGTTTTATTGTGCTGTAAATCTATCAAAATTGTTAGAGAGATAACATATATGTTGTTTTTTAATTGCGCTAATAACCCTATGGTTATGATTGTTGACCACTACTTGAAGGGGGGCATGGCTATTATTTATTTGGAATATAAATTGCATTTGATATTTGTATGCCATATAAAGTCCTATCACATATTGATGTTCGTTATAGGCCGCTAGGTGAAATGTTATCTGTTCTTCTTGATGATAGCTTAGTGGGGCCGGTTATTTCATTGAGACTTATCCATGTCTCCTGTTCCTTGGATATCAGTAGATTCAAAAGGCTATTGCAATTATTACCTCAGTGTCTGTCTGTAGATACGATCTCCTTTAAGGAAGCGTCTCGCTTTTATGTGGCATCAATTCGTTTTGGTGATGGGTGGATGGCACAACACCTCTCATTGTTTAATGGGCCGTTAATGGCTTCTGATAGTACCTATGTTTATGAGGAAGAAGATAATGAGTATATTCGGAGTCTCCGACGTTCTTTTTATTTAAAGATGGTTGTGAATCAGTACAAGTTTGTGGATGATGCTATAGAGGCATTGTTGTTACCTAAAATTCCTCTGGTTTCTTCTCGTTTTATGTGTGATTTGGCTGAAACGCTTCCGGTTAAGGATGTTGTATCTATGTTAACTATATATAGTCAGTTTAATCCAGATCCAAGAGGCTTTCTTTTGGCCATATGTCGTTATCCTGACTGTTCTAAAAAGAATATAGTCTGGGCACTTGGTATTTTGAAAGATTTTGATATTCAGACGCCAGATGATTTTATATTAATTAAAACCTTGTCTGAGCGTTATTTAGATAAGCCGTTTTCTAAGTTTCAATTATTGTCATTATATTTTCATCGACAAGGTCATGGGGTTTCTCATTTACGAGCATTAATCCAAACCTGTGAGCAAAACTGTTTAGATGATATTTTACCCTTATTGAAGCATGTTGATTTTAGGCGCCTTATTATGACTAACCAGAGCGGTGGAGGGCCTGGGTTTTCCTTTTCCCGTCATTTAGATAAATTTGTAAAAAGAACATTATAAAGACAATGTGCTATATGTATTTATGTTGGTATTGTGATGAAATCTTTGAGTACCAGTCTGGGAGTGATTTAAACTGTAATGTCTTTTTTAACCAAAGTGGTGAAAAGTGAAGATATTTAATTAGGCGTTGATTCATTAGGAAAAATCGAAAGTTACCCTTTTTGGATAAGTTATAGACTATAAAAATGTCGTTCTCTCTCATGTGTTGAAATAAATTAGAATCACAAACGGATTTAAGGAAAATAGTCATGTCCCATTGTTTTAGCTGTTCAAATAGTTTTAGTGCGTTCTTTTTGCTGTTTTTGTCATATAGAATAAGTTGGTTTAAGCTTTTTTGAGCCCAGTATAGGCGTTGCTCTTCCTTGTCTGTGTACCCTTTCCCATTCAGTAAATCGATAGTTCTGTCGACCATTTCTGTTTCATTTATGTCGTCAGAACAGATGTCGTAAGGGCAGTGTTCATGGGGACAGTCATAGTTACAATTAGTGTTTTCACGGATAATAAAATGTCGATTCCTAAAAGGGCCCCAAGTCAGGGGCTTTACTTTTTTAGATGGAAAGATAGCCAGTTGTGGAATGCCTAATGCTGTTGCAATATGTGAAGGACCTGTGTCCACTCCTACAAAAAGGGTGAGTTGGGATAAGAGTCCTATAAACTCAGGAAGTGATAGCCTTCCTATAATGATAGGTGTTTTTGGAATGAGTGACTGAACAATCTTGCAGGCTTCTTTTTCTTTTTCTGAATAATACCAAAGACAAATATTGCTGGGGATTTTTTTTTGAAGAAGTGTGATATAAGAGGCATATTTTTGAGGTGTAACTGGGCGGTTACCATGGCCGACTCCCATTTGTATCCCTATAAGAGGGATGTCTGTGCAGTTGGCAAAGAAAGGGGCTGTTTTTTGGAGGTGTTTGGAATGGGGCTTTAATTTGAATGGGGCAGCTTCTTCGAAATGGATACCTAGCGGTTTTAGAAGGACATGGTTATATTCCACAAAATGTTTCATGCGGTCGTGGTTTCGATAAAAAATGCCATATTTTCGAAAGATGGGCCATAGGGAAAGGTGTGCTTTATCGCCAATATTATGTGGAATTGAAAAAAAACATGCCCAGGCAACTTCAGGTCTTATTCCATAATGTATAGCTACATCGATATCTTTTTTTTTAAAGAGGGTTCGTAAATATGAAAAGCTTTTCCATGTTGCTCGTGGTGTGTATTCTATGATGTGGTCTACAATATCAAAGTCGTATAAAAGTTTTGCATTATAGGGTGAGGCAAGTAGGCTAATTTTTGCCTTTGGGTAATGTTTCTTGATTGTCATAATTGCGGGAATAGTGAGTATGAGATCCCCAATGGCGTCAGGGCGAATAATAAGAATATGGCGTACTAAACTTTTGGGAATCATGACCTTATTTATTTCTATGGTAGGTAGTATTCATGCCTATATGATAGCTTATTCTATTCTAGAGATTAAGTGTTTCATGAGCAAGATTACTAGGGGGCATTATGAGTTTGTATATAGAATGGGTGTTATTTCTTATTATATGTGGCGCTTATCAATTGAAAGCTATTTTGTTGTGGTGTGTTAGCTGATAGTTGATGTTGCTTAGACGCCCGTTTATTAGATAGTGATACAGTTTTAACCATTGTGCTGAATGAGGTATTAGCTAGTCGTTTTTCTTGTTGTTTTCTTTTGTTCTTTACTTGAGGTTTTCTTTTTGAAACTACCTGAGGTGCGCGGTAGTTTTGTACCCTTTTTCGAGTTTTATTAGGAAGATAAAAGGTTCGTTGAACAATTTTCATATAAGGATGTGTTTTCTCTTTCCACCCCTTTAACGAATATTTAAGAGGGTTACGTTGTCTTTCAGCAGCAATTTCAGCTAGCTTTTGTTTTGCACCAAGATACTCCGGATGATCCCATTTTGCTAGAGATGTGGTATTCATCAGGATGAGTGTAATTGCTGCAAGAAGTGAATAGCACATCATTTTATTTATAGTTTGCTGTATTTTTCTATTCATACCTCTACATATGTAATAAACGTGCCAGCTTTGTTGATAGGGTGCTATAGCGTTTAGATTGTGGGGGTGTGGCGGTCGATTTAGGTATATATTGGGTTGAAGGATAGGTATAAGAGATGAGGCGCTTACAAAATTGTAACCTAAGAACACCATGATCTACAATTTTGTATCATTTTATTGTTTGCTATAGAAATATTAGTATTTAGGTTTGCCTATATATTTTTTTCTGCTGCGTAGTGAGTTTTGTTGTGCTGTATCGTCATTTGATTGATTGAGAGTTGTTATGGGAGGTTGTCTTTTTTCTAGCGCAATGACTTCAGAAATTTGTAATTGATATTCTGATGTATAGGCACCAGTTTTATGTTTTTCAAGAGTCAGGTAAACCACGGTTACTTGATTTGGGTTATCAAAAATCCATTTTTCAGTACGTCCTGTTTTTTCAGTTTTAATGAGGGCGCCCCATTCTGATTGAATTTCAGTCATGCCTTTGTGTGTAGGGAATTCTTTGACCATTAGTGCTTGTAGGGGTGTTGTTGCTATAAGAAAGATAAGGCCGATAATGAATTTGTTTAGACTTGTCATAAGTATCTCCTTAAATTGAATATAGGTTTATATAGTACTTATTCTAAACGGTTTGTTACGTTAGGTGAATAGTAATGACGAAATCATTAGATATAGGGGAATGACATTTATAGCCTGTTTAGGGATAGGTTTGTTGATGGGATGGCCGTGGGTGAGGGGGATTTGCTTTGGTGGTTTTTGATATCATGATTAATTTTATCTCTAATCGTATCAAGAATGGCTAAATCCTGATTGTTTTGGATGTCGAGATCTATATTGAAATGAGGACTAGTAATTCTAATGTTGTATGGAGGCGGATTTTCTTCCAATCTGTTTTTGATAGGTTGTTCTTGTCTTTTTAGATCTGTTGTTGGTTGTGGTGTGGAAGTAGGGGAGGACTCTATTTCAAGGTAAGCACAATCGTTTAGATAAAGCGTGCATACTTTCTTGGTTTTGTTTTTTGGAATTTGGTATTCTCGTTGTAAATATTTTTTTATTGTTTCAGGCTCGCCTGAATGGACATTTGATTGCTCATGAAGGGTTTTGTATAAGGGGATGGCGAAAAAGGCCTCTATCAGATGTTTTTTTTTTTCTTTTTCTGTATATGCTTGTGAAATTGATTTGTAAGACTCTGTGATACTAAGGGTAT
>CAZIOF010000204.1:0-9365 GCA_964540745.1 uncultured Candidatus Marinamargulisbacteria bacterium | reverse complement strand
ATACCTCCTATATTAACATCCTGAAGCCCTGAAGACGAATTGGTAAGATCGCTCATTAACTGGTGCTGAAAAAACTGGTAAGCCAGTCCCACATTCGCTGACATGGGAATCGTATCGTTATAGCCTGTGGTCCATGTCATTTTCTGACCCAGCACCCGCTGCACTGACCCCGCGAGAGTTAAGGGCCCATTCAACCATTGAACACCCACATCAACCCCAAAACCCTGTCCCTGAGCATCGTTAATTCGATGTATGAGATAGGACCCCGATATGCCTACATTAATATCGGGTAATAGCTGTGTTCCTAAGCCTAGGACAAGACCTGTTTGAGTATCAGAAAAGCTACCTATTACCTCTGCTTGACCGTGATCGTTTCCTATGGTTTGTGGGATACCTGAAATATATTTAATAGGAACACTAAGCCCCCCACTTATCGTCTCTGATAGTGAAAAGGCAGCATTCAACCCTAAGGTAAGCATCTCGCTATCATAGGCACCCGTAGATACCGTCTGAATCTGAACACTATCTATTCCCGCCAAACCCGCTGGGTTTTTGTATAGTGTATCTAATTTGGACGTCTCTGCCGTAATGGCATATCCTTTAGAGAATCCTTCAACAATAAATAAATCGTCAAGTTGATTAGCCGTTACCGATGTACCATAAACACCTAACGCTATAACGCTTACACAGACCACCCTTAACCAAATCATTAGGAACACCCCTTTTATATAAGAGCAATTCCCACTATTATTTTTTTCTAAACATGGTCGGGGGTAGGTTATAACAGAATCTAGATCCACCCCCCCTCTTTCCAATCATAGGTCTTGAACCATAATCCAACACACCCCATGATCTACTCATGGGGTGTGTTTGGTGTGCCCTACTCAGTTACTTAATCTAATCGCCATTGATAGTCTTTGGGTTAGGTAAAACTGTTTTATAGTATTGTTTTAAGACCCAGAACCCTTCCATATCGCGAACTGTTTATAGACGTCAGAGAATCTCACGTTTGTAATACACTGGCCTATCGGGAAATAACGATTCGGTGGTTCAGCTAGAATGTCATGGTAGCCTTGGGCAAGCACCCCTTCCGGCCCATCCTGTCTGTAGGTCTCTAGGACGTCCAAATAGGCCTGGGATCTCCTAATTCGACGAGAAAAAATTAATTTCAACATACAATTAGGCCATTCAGCGAGCTTAGGATCCGCCACTACTTCCTCCCGACTCTCGTGGAAATCCAACACTGATTTTTTTGCGCCTTCTTTTAACACTTCTGGAAGACTTCCTTCTATTAGTTTATACGCGGTTAAACCCATGGCCCATACACTACCTGCCTTGTTTGCCTCCATATCGGGCGGTGAATATTCCATTGTGCCACGATAACGGTGCGGCTTACCATCAAATCGACAGGCACCATAATCAATAAGTCTAAGTTCACTCCTTAATCCAACGGTAATCATCGCGATATTTGAAGGTTTGAGATCCCCATGAATACAGCTCTGAGGGCTCCGTCTCACTACCAAGTTAAATAACCGTTCATTGATATCCAAAAATCGAGATTTCTTTGACATATAGAAAGGTGAAAAAGACATGGGGACACCACGTTCCATCACAAGATAAAATTTAGTTTCAGAGATAAAGCCACCCAGTATAGGTATTCCGGTACCCTCTTTAGAGCCCTGGTAGGATCCTTTAATTTCATTGACTAGCTCAGGAAGTGCCTTAGACTCTAGACCTTGCTTGCTATACATACTTTTAACGGTATCAAAATCAAAGATTTTGACCACACATTGATTAGAGTAGCCAAACATAGCTTTTATATTATCGAATCGAACTTTTCCAAGGACTATACCGTTATCCCCTTCTCTTGAACACGCACCTGTTTCTGACAAGGACTGTTCTAATGTGATCGGTGATCCACACCACCCCGACTCAGAAGATAAGGAAACTATTTCCCCAGATTCGTCCGTACACCGATAGATATCTGGTAAGTATTGCAATAGATTGTAAAGCGTATTTTGATTGAGAACTTCTTCTTTAACAAGCGATTCATCTTTAACAGACCATTCATCACAATAAAAAGCATCCCCTAAATCAAGTGAAGGCTTAGTAAAGGGACAGGATGGTGCTCCGTTGTTTTTGGGTGATGGCGTTATCGATGGACTTATCATTCCAAAAACGTCAGGCCCTGTCACAATCGCTAACGAACTGAAGCAGGCATTCTCATTTGTCGGTGATAGCGTAACTTCTTCCCAGGCAACATTAGTCGACTTGCCTCCAACTGCGTCCATTAAGATCGACTTCTTGGGTAATGTTGTTATCGATAGACTCCCCATTCCAAAAACGTCTTCCGCCCCTGTCACAAGCGCTGGCGGCCTGACGCTTGAACCCTGATCAGTCTTAGATGTCCTCGATGCCGAACTTAAAACATGTGCCTTTTGGACATTTGTTTGTTGGTTCTTGAGTAGTAATCGTGTGAGTTTCCTTGTTGGTAATTGATCGCTTAATGATAATGATTGATTTGGCATGATTTTCCCTCCCCAGGTTAATCATGATTAAACATACGTTTAATCATGATTGATAGTTTCATTAGTCATAATGCGTATTCATGACACGCGTTGTAACTTGTCTCTCTTATATAGATAGAGTAAAAATTAGAAAGAAAGATTCAAACAGGGTGTTTGAAATCCCAATAGGCGCAGTCCCATAACAAATGGTAGGTTAGATATATGATATTGGAATGTTTGTTTATGTTTAGAGTGTTTATGATGTCCCTCCCCAGGTTATTCCATACCCATTATCCACGGATAATAAGTAGGTAAATGACAATCTATTATTTATAGATGCTCTATAAAGACAATATCTATTACTCTAATCGGAGATAGGCCGCTATAAGTTTGTGTTCGATTTGGTTATAGGTATAGTAAATAGATTGAGCGTTGTCTGCTTTAATAAACATATTATCGCTCACCTACCAACAAGGAATAATCCCTAACTGCAGATGATGTTATGTCTAAATAATGTATTATCATCATTACCCCCCAAACTTTTGATTCAACACTTCTTTGTATCTATATAATTATCGATAATAATAGAAAGTGGTGTCATTTATTTTAAAACCTACCATCCCCACGCTATCTTTGGGTATAACATCAATATCTATCCAAACCTAAAAATAAAAAAAGGGGGGGGTAAGCTATTTTAAATAGAATACTAAATGATTGAATATATATTGCCCCCCTTTTTTTAAGACCTAATCTTGAAGCGCTTGAACGGCTTTTTTAAGAGACTCAATATCTGCCTTTAATCGTGATAGGTCGTCTCTTAACTCAAGGTTATCTAACCGAAGGGCTTTGTTTTCACTACCAAGTTGGGTTAGGACAGTCGTTGTTTGTGATTGAATGGTCATGGCCACGTTTACCGTTTTAACCGCGGTGTCATCGCTACTTTCCCAAGTTTGTCCCAGGACCTGCCCCATCTGTTCAGGCAATAAATTGCCAGGCGAAACAGCTTTACCTGTTCCGTCATTGAATCCAGACGGAACAATGATATCTCCTGAGTTAACAACACCACGTACCTTAACCGGAATCTGACCTATAAAACATATGGCCTTCCATCCGATAGGATGGGCATCCTTATCTAAAATGATATTATCAGGTGAGTTACCCACCATTGCAGGATTGGTACTTACCGCCATAACCTGTTCGGCTTGAGTAAGATCTTTCGTGATCTTTCCCGATATAACGCCTACAATATCGCCTGCATCGATGACTTCATTTGAATCTAGTTGCTCTAAATATTCGGCATAGTCATTTCCATTCGTTACTGCGGTAGCACCCTTCAATAACACCAGTGAGGCATCTAAGGCAATGGTCCCAAATTCAACCATTCGGCCTGAGTCAACGTTGTATTGCAAGGATCTTGCTTGAATAACAATACCCGCACCATCATCTATATAATCATTATTATTTACAATTCCAGTCTGATATTCAATGTAGTTGCTACTGTCATTGAATTCTAATTTTGCTAATCTTCCTGTTTCACTGGATCCTGATTCCATAAAACTTAAGGTTTGCCAGGTCGCGTCACCTCTTAAGTACGTGTTATTTGATCCGCCTGTTGGGACCAACCCTGCAGTCGTATTTGTAAAACCATTATAGGTCGTATCTACCAACGTCTTTAAATCAGTGATTGTTATCTTCTTTGGATTTCCACTATCTGATGCATCCGCTATGGCGATGCTATCCGCTGCATTTCCGCTGTTACCATCACTACCTAAACTATTGATATCCAAGCTTGTCAGGTACGTTGAACTATCATAACTAAAGCTACCTGACCCATCATTTTTCAAAAATCCAGCCCCATCTGTCACACTACCTAACGTATCGCTATCCACTAAGGCCTTTAAATCAGTGATTGTTATCTTCTTTGGATTTCCACTGTCTGATGCATCCGCTATCGCGATACTATCGCCCACTTCTCCGTCAGCTGTATCTTCAGTTAATCCGTTAATATCCAAACTTGTCAGATACGTGGCATTATCATAGCTAAACGTCCCTGACCCATTATTTTTTAAAAATCCAGCCCCATCTGTCACACTTCCCAAGGTATCACTATCCACCAAGGTCTTTAACTGTGTTATAGTGACCACCTGCCACTCATTAGCACTATTGTTCCATTGATAAACAGCTCCATCAGACGGTGCCGAATTGGCCACTGTTCGCCCATGAATCTTTGTTACGGTAGGCGCTGGATAGGTCCCAGACAAATCACCACTGGCAGTCCCGCCAGGTGTGACACCTGTAATCGTCACATTCGTGGCACTTTGGACACGACCCTTGTTATCTACTTGGAGCTGAGGAACTTCCGTTGCCGATCCATAAGTACCCGCTGTAACCGGTGTGTCGGACAATGTGGGGTTTGGATAAGTTCCGGTTAAGTCACCGCCCGCATCCGCACCTGAAAAGGTCTCTATCATAGATAATTCCCATTGTTCGTTTGTACTGTCCCACTTCAACATCTTATCTTGACTTGTCCCACCATCTAATAATGTCAACGCGCCATTACCATCTAATTCGATTCCTGACCCATTGGCTATCAAATCCTTAACGTCGTCACCACCCATTGATAACTGCGAGGCATTAATAGTTGTGCTAGTCATAGTACCTTTAATAGTAAAGGTTGCACCCGAATCAATTTTTAATGTTGTGCCTGTTCCAAAGTTTAAGACACCACTGGCCAGGGTAGACGACCCTGTCGCTTGAAGAAAATCGGTTGAATCTTTAGTATCCAAGGTGTCTGCGTTAGCAAAACTAATAGATGAGGAGTCTAAATACTCAAGCGCCGTCTCTTCCGCATTCACACGCACAAACTTTCCTTGATTTCCTGAAAAAGAAGCGGGCGTATCGGGAAGCTCTGAGAAGGAGGACTCTGAAATTGTCCAGGCATTATCTTTCCAGAGAAGTGATTGGTTATTTGATGTTCCTTTAATAAGGGAAAGGGTATTACTTGATACGGTAAATCCCGTACCTACAAAATCAGAGATAGTCTGGTCTCCCATAACAATACTTCCTGAATTTAAGTTAAAGTTACCATCCATATTTACCGATCCATCGATATCAAGAACGGCGCCAGAGCCTATGTTTAATGTTGTCCCAGACGAAAATGAAACCGTATTATCAGTAAATACCGTATTTGCGTTATTTTGAACATAACGTGACGCCTCAACGCCTCCTAATTTGGACGCATTTTCAACACTTAAATTGGAGGGTGTTTTGATCCAATTGCTGGTATCTAAGGTCTTTACAATCCCATTATCAATAGTTAATACCCGTTGATTATCGTCTATTGCCCCCACGTCATGTAGTTTCATTGTTCCTTTAATATCCAAAGTGGCAAGTGGTTGATTGTGGCCTATAGCAACCCGTTGATTACTACTTTGTACAAATAACGTATTATTACTCACCGTTAATGCCGACAACTCCCCTACTTTACTGATATTGGTAAACTCACCCGATACCCATTCCTGTAGATTTGGCGTATTGGCTATATTGGCCCAGTCTACGCTTGCGGCTTCGTCAGACCATCTGGCATTCAACGCCATGGGAACCGCAATCACGTTCATGGTCACCATGTTTGGCTCATCGCCATCAATGATTACACCAAAAAAACTGCCCCCGGCCCAACTGTCATTCGTAAACGGTGTCTTTAGTCCTAACGTGAGACCAAACTGCCCCTGTGAAAAAATGACCTCCGAATGGATCTCCTCCCAAACCGATGTGGTGGGATCCTCGTGCTTAAATAATCGAACCGTTACCTCTTTTGACCCACTGATGAGCCCTTGTTCTTGATGAACAAACTGCGCCTCTAAACGGATATTAGGCGACACATTTGCTTGAATCGTCGTGCCTAATGCTAAAATGATACCTAAGAATATGACTATAGTTCTTTTCATTTATGTTCTCCTATTTGATACATAATATAATTTATAATATGACAATCCTAATACTAAAAATCTAAACCTAATGACACATAAATTTTATGGTCAAACTCAAAATAATCACTCTTTTCATAAGCAACATCAAAATTACCCCCCCAAATATCAACTCCAAAACCGGCAGTTAAACTATTTTTAATTGTCTCTTTTACTAAGACTTCACGATATCCTACTCGTAATGTCATTAAGGGAATAAATGACGGATTATACGCCAAGGCATAAAACGCCAATCGATAATTGGGAACTACTTTTACCTGGGTCATAATATCAAACTGTGACCATCTTACCTTTATAGAGGCTACCCCTTGAAAAGGCAACACTTCATCAACTATATAGGAGGGGTCCTTTGCGTCTACATGAGTTACTGAATGACCTAACAGGTTACGTCCTACAATAGAAAACTGAAGCCAATCAAAGTCATAAAATGCCCCTAGATCCACATCCCAACCACTGCCAGAAATTGTATGAAAATGACGGTTATATGTCACATATGTGGCGCCTATTGAGAACCATTCTAAGACGTCTCTCTGAAAACTCAATTTATAGATAGAATCTCGCCAAT
This sequence comes from uncultured Candidatus Marinamargulisbacteria bacterium, assembly GCA_964540745.1. GTDB lineage: Bacteria > Margulisbacteria > Marinamargulisbacteria > JABIPA01 > JABIPA01 > CAZIOF01. The sequence goes on along the minus strand of CAZIOF010000204.1, from coordinate 2,307 downwards.
CAAACGACGATTCTTCATAAAAACGACCTTTACTACCTTCACCCGTATGATAAATTCCATAGGATATCGCTTCCATAAACCCAAACCCTAATTTCCCAATTGGAGTGGGCACTGCTAACGCAATATTTCGGTATGAAATCTCATTCATCAGTGTGTTGGAAAACAGGCCAATACTGCCTCTATTTATCTGTGTCATAATGGCAGGGTTTTCAAATATACTATGTGCGCGCTGATCAAACCCTTCAATGTAGCCCCGTCCTATGGTCTTAGCCGAAGCCCCTATCTCAGACGCCACCATACTATAGGGGGCCGCCACTAGTGAACCACTCATTAAAAACGCTATTACGAACAACCTCTTCTTTATCATGGTTTAATCACAAACTTTCCTTTTCCAATCACCTTTTGGCTATGGATAATGAGAAACACATAAATACCAGAGGGCATATCCACATAGTCAAATTCAGATTTACTTAAGGGAATTCGATTATAACCCACTGTTCCGCCTAAAGTACCGGCATCAAAGATTTTGTTATAAACTTCATAGGCTCTAAAGTCATATATGCGGATCTCAATATCGCCATTATCTGTTAATTCGTAACCAATTTCGGCATCCTTAATTGAATTATTGGTCAATCTAAACGGATTGGGGTATACCAAAGGACGACTAACCAATAACACCTCTTCTGATGAGGACGTCACTTCACTGGCAATCTCAGATTTAGGGTTCATCATCATTCGATAACGAAAAGAAACGAAGGATAATATTTTTTGGGGTATATCGGACACATTTCTATTGGTCTTTTTCCAAATCTTAGCCGGATCAAGGACCGTATACTTACTATAACTCTGTTGTTTTACTGTGTAGATAGAGGCATAGGATTCCCCCCCTAGAAGGGCTATAAGAATACCTATATAAATTATATATTGTTTTATAGTAATCAAAACGATATCCTCTATAACTCTGATTCTTGTCCTAAGCATCATTACATCAATAAATTGCATTATTAGGCTCTGATTGAATCTATACGACTATTTACAATAGTGTAGATCAATATAAACAACCTAATTAAAGCTTATCGTCATCAGCTTATAACTTATCGAACCATTTCATGCATTAGTTTTAAAATTTATTATTATATTTGTGGCAGTTGCGTTATTACACTACCTATTCCATCAGTAGAAAACTATCCTTTAATTTGGATACTGTTATATCTCTTTTAACTAATTTTCGAGCGTAACACTATCTTCCTATAACGAGTTCAGACTCGCTAAAAACTGTCTTCTAGTCTCTTTTGACTAAGAAAAACAGACCAAGCTCTACGCTATGAGACTCTTTTTTCTAACCAAAACAAGAGACATCTTTAGCTAATTTTAAACTCATTCATAACCATTTTAAACTCATTCATAACCTAAGCTCACAAACAGTCTAATTTCTGATTGTAACTGATAATCTCAGGATATTAAAGAGATTTGTACCTAGTGTATATTACTGTCAATAACCATCTCCTCCCCCCCCCCACCCACTATATATCCTGGTTCTTACTTCTCTTGTGATGGGACGACCATCAATTACACCATATTCTAATATTTAAACTAACCATTAAAACAATTTATCCAGAATGCACCCCTTTTGTTTTTTCATGAAATTTAATTATAATAAATTCGATACTTATATGAGAAAGTAATCTATAGAATACATTTTTCTAGACTGAATCTAGATACTGTATAACACCAAATACGATTAAGGAGACATGCACATGATGAATTTTATTTGCTCGATGGTTGGGAAGACAGATGTTCACAAGCTTAACCCTGGACCCGCTCCGAAACAAGATCCAGTCAACCTTGAAGATATTCAAGCAAGTGGCCACCAGATCATGACCGAACTTGCAGCACTTAAACAGAGCTTGGAAAGCCCGCCAACAACTGAGGGAAGAAAGAATGCCTTTCATCTTGCACAACGGAATCTGGGAGATACATTTTCCCCAAAAATACTTCTATTAGCCTTATTCTCATATCTCCCAAGCGCAACGGCTGCTTGCAACACCTCTACCGTAACCCCTAGAGGCACCACCTATTCCTTTACAGGGGCTGCTATCAATGAAATGCTTGCAGCCAAAACTGTACCTACAACCAGCGCCGATGAGTTTCATGCTAATCTTATGGCTACAAGGACTTGGTATAGACACGCTTACCAGGCCGTTATATTACACAACTGTGAGTCTGAGTCTCTACCCGACAAAATGGCGGCAACATTTAACCTAGCCTTTAGGATGGGGGCGCCTGCCGATAAAACAAGCGCTACTG
>CAZIOF010000203.1:0-4568 GCA_964540745.1 uncultured Candidatus Marinamargulisbacteria bacterium | reverse complement strand
TGATTTATTTGTCTGTGTAAAAGGATTCTAAGTGGGCTAGGTACAATTCTATTTTATTAGAAGATTGGTATCGATCGAACATAATAGTACAAAGATCTGGTGCATGATGATATAAGCTATAGGGGAGACCATAGCCCTTTTGAACGTGTTCTGTAAGCTGTGTTATGTGACGACGTCGGGCCTTGGAACCCGTTTTATTTAAAAGGGTTAGGGTTTGGGATAAGGATAGGCCGAGTTTGAGCGAATAAGAGAGATTATGGCAGAGCTCTGAGAGATGTTTCAGTTGACGTATCTGTGGGATCACAATTTAGGAAGATTGAAAAATAAGTTAGCTGTTGTGGTTGTTGTTTGACAGACTTTCTCAAGGGGAACTTGTTTAATGTCTGCAATCTTTTGTGCAATAGGGGCAAGGTAAGCGGGTTGGTTTTCGTTGCCTTTATATGGTATTGGGGTTAGATACGGACAATCTGTTTCTACCATAAGCTTATCTAAAGGTAGAGTCTGAATGGCTCTAAGGGTTTTTCCTTTTTTAGAATAGGTGATAGTGCCAGTAAATGAAAAAAAGTGGTAGTCAGAAAGGAGTGTTTTAGCAAAATCAGGGGACCCTGAAAAACAGTGGAAGACTTTGTAGACTGTCGGGTAATCATTGACGATGGAAACAATATCGTTGTCTGCTTTTCGGTTATGAATAATGACGGGTAGCTTATATTGTTTAGCGATATCTAATTGTTGTCGGAACCATGTTTGTTGGTTTTTTTGGCAATAGGGCTCATGATGATAATCTAAGCCTATTTCGCCAATGGCCTTGAAGTCATATGTATCAAGATATTGAGTGATTATTTCTAAATTGGGTGGGTTTTTAGTTTCACAGGGGTGGATTCCAAGCGTGGGAAAGACCATGGGGTACTGTTGTGAAAGGGTATACCCCTCTAGGCTACTTTCTAAATTGATTCCTACTGTAATAATCGCTTTTACGGACTCGTTTTTTGCATTTCTTATGATGTCTGTTATTGGTTTCTGGCAGAGATTGAGATGGGCATGGGTATCTATTAATGGGTGTGGATGATTAGTCATTGTGTTTGATGAGATAGTCGTAAACGGTATTTTTTGGGATGCTAAAATAGGTTTTTGTAAGGTATAAAATATCTCTGTTGCTTAGCTTGCATTTGATAAGGTCGTCTATAAGTGATTGCGTGTCTATAGGCTGTGGCGTTAGAGTGAAAATGAGTGACCACTCTCCTTTAATGAGATGGGTTTTGGTCCAATTTAAAACGGACGATAATGTTCCGGTGACAATGTTTTCGTGACGTTTTGTTAGTTCTTTTCCCAGGCTTATTTCATTAATGTGATAGGGGCAAGCCTCTAACCATTGGAGGGTTTTAATGAGCCGTTTACTGGTTTCGTAACAGATGATGGGTGTTTCAAGATGGTGTAACTTTTTTAATAGGGAACATTTTTCGGACTCTTTTTTTGGGAAAAAGCCGACAAAATGAAACTGGTTTGAGACAATCCCGGATGCGGATAGATGTGTTGTGAGTGCACAAGGACCTGGTATTGGAATAACTAGGAACCCATGGTGATGGACTGTTTTTACAAGATGAGCACCAGGGTCACAAATATTGGGTGTTCCTGCGTCACTTACGACGGCTATATCTTGGCCTTTTTCTAAGGCTTTAATGAGTGTTTCAGTCCGTTTAGCTTCATTATATTTTTGCAAACTTATGGTAGCGGTTTTGATATTAAAGTGATTGAGTAGTATAGCCGTATGACGTGTATCTTCAGCGGCGATCAGGGCAACATTTGTGAGGGTCTCTATGAGCCGTTGACTACAGTCAGAGAGGTTGCCTATAGGTGTTGCACAAACATATAGGGAGCCTTTTTTTAAGTCTGGGGTACTAATTGACTGGCCTTTTTATAATCACTTTTGGAAGAAATGATATCCATATTGACTTTACCTTTATAGATGCCACCTTCTTCAATGATCAAATGATCGCCTGAAATATCGCCATAGACACGGCCTGTTTTTGCTATTTCTAAGCCACTTACTGTTTCTATATTACCGATGACTTCTCCTGCGATATAGACCTTTTTACCAAAGATATTTGCTTTTATTTTGCTTTTCTCTCCGATAAAGACTTCGCCTTGACAGTTAATTTCACCTTCTAAGCTACCTTCTATACGTATAGATCGTTGGGTATTAATGACCCCTCTGAATTCAGATTCAGATCCTATGATTGTATTAACAAGTTCATTTTTAAAACGTTTAGGTGACTCCATCACAATGTCCTTTCATCATACACTAAAAAGGTTGTAGCTAGGTTACCATATCCGTGCACTGGCTGTAAACATATCCAGTCTCAAAAATGTTTTTGGGTCAATGCGTTTTCGCCATTTATGGACTTCATAATGGAGATGAGCACCAGTGGATAGGCCTGTTGAGCCGACCTGGGCGATAATTTGTCCTTTTTTAACGGTTTCATTTTTTTTAACAAGGCGCTGCAGGCAATGTGCGTAAAGTGTTTTGTAACCAAAGCCATGATTAATGACGATGGTATTTCCAAACGAACCGGCATATCCAGAATAGCTGATACGACCATCTGCCGATGCTTTAACAGGCGCCCCAATTGCAGAGGGAATATCGATTCCTTTGTGATAGGAACGACGTCGCTTAATAGGATGTCTTCGCCATCCAAAATCAGATAAAATGCGTCCATCAACAGGCCAAATGGATGGTGTGGATGCAAAGCGAGACCGAAATTGTTGTGTTTTCTTTAATAGTTGAATAATGCTTTTCTTTTTTTTATGTATGGCGTTTTCTAGATCGGTTAAGCGTGCTTGGGCTATTTCAATAGTGTTTATATCCAATGAGATTGATTTATCTTTTTTTTTTTTTTTTTGAATAGCGCCGTCGTTTATTTTTAGGTTTTTAGCCCAACAGTTCTTGGATTTCAATCTCTTTGTCATTCAGTGCTCTGAGCGAATCCTGTAGATTTTCGATATTGAGTTCAATGTTTTTAAGTTGGAGTGTCTGCTTTGTCGTCTTTGCTTTTAATAATCGATATTCGGTGAGATTGAAATTCGTTTGAGTAACATAATAACTGGCATAAATGATGCCGATAATGAAAAGAGATAGACTTGTAAGAACGAATATGCAAGCTAGTTTAGAAAGTCTAAACGAGTGACTTCTTTTTCCTGATGGAGGAATAAGGACAATTGAAAAATATTTTTGTGCACAATGTTTCATATTAAGTTTGGTCGGGGCGACTGGATTTGAACCAGCGACCACTAGTACCCCATACTAGTGCGCTACCAGGCTGCGCCACGCCCCGTTATGTTTTTGATATGGTGGTTTTTCGTTTTCGTTTTTTTACTAGTAAATTAGAAAACTCCTTACCGTCAATGACTTCTTGCTCGATCAATATTTTTGATACCTTAATTAAGTCAGACTTATTTTTAGTAAGAATAGAATGGGCTTGTTTGTAACTTTTATCTATGAGTATTTTGATTTGAAGGTCGATTTCACGTGATGTTTCTTCTGAATAGTCTTTGGAATGGTCCGAATAGTCTTTTCCAAGGAATACTTGACTTTGTGTTCGTCCATATTTACGTGGACCTAGGGAGGTTGACATTCCGTATTGGCAAATATAATTTCTTGCTAAATCTGTGGCTCTTTCGATATCGTTTGAAGCGCCTGACGTAATGGTTTTAAAAATGAGTTCCTCTGCGATTCTACCCCCTAAGAGAATCGTAATTTGATTTTCAATTTCTGTTTTAGAGATTAGGTGCTTATCTTCGATAGGTAACTGCAGTGTGTATCCTAGAGCTTGTCCTCGTGGTAATATGCTGATTTTGTGGACAGGGTCGGTGCCGGGAAGATGTTCTGCGACTAATGCATGACCAACTTCGTGATAGGCAACGAGTTCTTTTTCTTTTTCAGAGATAATGCGTGATTTTCGTTCTGGACCTGCCATGACACGGTCCGTGGACTCTTCAATTTCAGACATATGAACTGTTTTTAGACCTTTTCGTGCAGAAAGTAAGGCGGCTTCATTAAGAAGATTTGCTAAATCGGCGCCAGTGAAACCAGGTGTCCGTTTTGCAATGATTTCAAAATCAATATCTTTTTCAAACTTTTTACCATTAGCATGGATGCTTAGTATTTCCATTCTGCCCTTCACGTCCGGTTTATCGACTATAATTTGACGATCAAACCGACCAGGGCGAAGGAGTGCGGGATCTAAAATATCAGGTCTGTTTGTTGCTGCGATAACGATCACTGTGCTGGTAGGGTCAAAGCCATCCATTTCTACTAATAATTGGTTGAGGGTTTGTTCTCTCTCATCGTGACCGCCCCCTAGACCAGCCCCTCTATGACGTCCAACGGCATCAATTTCATCAACAAAGATAATACAAGGGGTTGTTTTTTTTGCTTGCTTAAATAAATCTCTTACCCGTGAAGCACCCACGCCTACAAACATTTCGACAAAGTCAGATCCACTGATTGAGAAAAATGGTACATCAGCTTCTCCGGCTATTGCACGGGCAAGAAGGGTTTTACCTGTTCCGGG